>NZ_JALBGW010000020.1:0-57105 GCF_023006485.1 Neorhizobium sp. BETTINA12A | reverse complement strand
CCAGGTGGAACGCGGAAACATCGTCTTCGGTGGCGGCGCGGAGCGTACCGATGTTTCGCTCGATACCGGCCATGCCAAGGCCGACCCCGCCCGGCTTCCCGGCCAGCTGCGCGCCCTCCTGCCGATCCTGCCGGCGCTTGCCAATGTCTCGGTGATCCGCACCTGGTCCGGCTGCGAGGGTTATGTCGGCGACGGCCTTCCCGTCATGGGACGGTCGGCAACGACGCCTGGCCTCTTCCATGCCTTCGGTTTTTGCGGCCACGGCTTCCAGCTCGGTCCGGGCGTCGGCGACGTGATGGCGGAATTGATCTCGACCGGCACGACCGAGACGCCCATCGATGACTTCCGGATTGAACGATTTCACAGGCGGGACGAGGGGCAGGAACTAAGTTAGCCAGCCGTCATACGTCTCTGCTCCCTTGCTCTCCAGCTCAACAAAGCGTGCCATCACGACCGGCGCTTGAACGTATGCTCCTTCGTGGGAAACGCTCGGGAGCGAACATCGCCCGCATAAGCGGCCGCCGCCGCCCCCACCCTCTTGCCCAGGTCGTCATACCGCTTGACGAAGCGCGGCGTGAAGTCGTTGAACAGCCCAAGCATGTCGTCCGAAACGAGGATCTGGCCGTCACAGGCAACCGATGCGCCGATTCCGATGGTTGGAACGGCGATGGCAGTCGTCATCTCGCGAGCCAATGTCTCGACCGTGCCCTCGATAACCACCGCAAAGGCTCCTGAATTGCCGACGGCTTCGGCATCACGCCGGATCTTCGCGACTTCTTCGTCGGAATGACCGACCGATCGGTAGCCACCCGCAGCATGAACCTGCTGCGGCATCAGGCCGATGTGGCCAAGGACCGGGACGCCGCGGGCGGTGAGGAAGGCGATGGTCTCGGCCATCTCTTCACCACCCTCGAGTTTGACCGCGTCGCAGCCGGTTTCCTGCAGAATGCGCACGGCATTGCGATAGGCCAATTCCCTGGTTTCCTGATAACTGCCAAAGGGCATGTCGACGACCACGCAGGATCTGGTGACACCGCGCATCACCGCCTTGCCGTGCGCGATCATCATGTCGAGCGTCACCGAAACGGTGCTCTCCATGCCGTAGAGGACCATGCCGAGCGAATCCCCAACGAGCAGAAGATCGCAGTGTTCATCCAGCAGCCGCGCCATCGGCGTTGTGTAGGCGGTCAGGCAGACGATCGGCGCTCCACCCTTCATCGCCCGGATCCGACTGGGCGTCAGGCGCTTTAAGGAGCCCGCGGCACTCATCGCGTTTCTCCCGTCCCAGACATGGTTTTTTTCGCAATCACCCGGTTGTCGAGAAGCTTGGTCGTGCCGACCCGCACGAACAGCGCAACGACCACCGGATCCTCGATCTTCGCGATAGCCTGCAACGTGGAGGCATCCCTGACCGCGACGACTTCCGGTTTTGCGAGCGGCTCGCGGCTGATGAAGCCGACAAGCTTTTCTTCAAGGACCTGCGGGTCCGTGAGACCCTGAGCGACGAGACGCTCCGCCTCGTCCAGGGCGCGAGGGACGACGACCGCAGCGCGTCTTTCTTCCTCGCTGAGATAGACGTTGCGGGATGACAGGGCGAGACCATCCGCATCCCGAACCGTCGGCACGGAAACGACGCGCACCGGCAATGCGAGATCCTCGACCATCCGTTTGATGATGACGACCTGCTGGTAATCCTTTTCGCCGAAATAGGCGTTCCTCGGCTGCACGATATTGAAGAGCTTGTTGACGACAGTCGCCACGCCCGCAAAATGTCCAGGTCGAACCGCGCCTTCGAGCTCGCATCCAAGCTCCGGCACATCAACGACCGTCTTCATGGGCCGCGGGTACATATCCTCGACGCCCGGCGCAAACAGGATATCGACGCCTGCTGTCTCCAGCATCGCCCTGTCGCGCTCCAGATCACGCGGATATCGACTGAGGTCTTCCGCCGGACCGAACTGAAGCGGGTTCACGAAAATCGATGCGACAACGATTTCGTTTTCGGCGCGGGCTTGCGAGACAAGTTCCATATGTCCGGCATGGAGATAGCCCATGGTCGGAACGAAGCCGACCGTCCCGCCTTTCGCCTTGGCCGCGGCAAGTGCCGCGCGCAGCGTCTCAATGCTCGATAGGACCCGCATGTTGCCCTCCCTGGCCACGATCACATCGGCGCGGATAGAGAGAGCAAGCGCGGCTACACGTCAATGCAGGCCTTTCGATAAAACCGATTAGACCGACGCGATACGGACTGGAGGCTCATCGCCAGTATCTATTCTAGCCTCAGTTTCGGCGTCGAAAAGATTGATGCTTGAAGGATCGACCTTGAAACGAATCTGGTCGCCTCTTCGACCCTTGAACCGCGGTTCAGCTCTGGCTATGACAGCCTGGTTGCCGATAATGGCCGTGACCATAGTGTCCGGACCCGTCGGCTCGACGACGTCGATCACGCCCTCAAGAAAAGCGTCCTCGGTCTCGACGACCTTGAGCTCCTCCGGCCTGACGCCGAGCACGCATTCTCGCGTTCCGTTCGCGATCCCAGGACCGCCGAGCGCGACGAGCACTCGCTCGCTCGTGAACCGGGTTCCGTCAGCATCCGAAAGAAGTTTCCCCCGAATGAAGTTCATTGCCGGAGAACCGATGAACCCGGCGACGAACATGTTGGCCGGGCGTTCGTAGATGGTTCGAGGATCGGCAAGCTGCTGAACATAACCGCCCTTCATTACGGCCACCTTCGTCGCCAGCGTCATCGCTTCGATCTGGTCGTGGGTGACGTAGACGATGCTGGTGCCAAGACGTTCATGAAGACGTTTTATCTCGGTTCTCATCTCGACGCGCAGCTTCGCGTCCAGGTTCGAGAGCGGTTCGTCGAAGAGAAAAAGGTCGGGATTGCGCACGATTGCGCGCCCCATGGCAACGCGTTGCCTCTGGCCGCCGGACAAATTTGCAGGAAGGCGATCGAGAAGGTGCCCGATCTGGAGCATCTCCGCCGCTTTGCGAATTTCCGCCTTGCGCTCTTGCTCGGGTACGCCCCGCATTTCGAGCCCGAAGCCGATGTTTCGTTCGACCGACATCGTCGGGTACAGCGCATAGGACTGAAACACCATTGCGATGTTCCGATCTTTCGGCGGCAGGGCCGTGACCGACCGACCCGCGATGGCGATATCCCCGGCCGACGGTTCGTCGAGCCCGGCAATGATGTTCAACAAGGTGGACTTGCCGCATCCGGAGGGTCCAAGCAGCACCAGAAAGCCGCCGTCTTCCAGATCGACGTCTATTCCGTGGAGAACATCGAGCGCCCCATAGGATTTGCGGATACCGCTTATGGAAAGGGTGGCCATCGTTTTCTCCTCAACCCTTGATCGCGCCTGCGGTAAGACCCTGGACCATCGCGCGCTGAACGATCGCGAAGAGGACGACCACCGGCAGGATGCTGAGTATGCCGCCGGCGGCAAGCACCCCCCACGGCAGCTGGAATTCGCCGACCATCAGTTGCAATCCGACAGGCCACGTTCGGGAACCCTGCCCTGTCGTCAACATGAGCGCAAAAATGAACTCGTTCCACGCAGCGATCGCGATGAATACCGAACTGGCGACGAGACCATTTCGCGCCAATGGCAGGACGATGCGCACCATGGCTCCAAGTCGTGTGGAGCCATCGATCCGAGCAGCGCTTTCCAGCTCCTTCGGCGCGGCATCGAAAAAGCCCTTGAGCATCCAGGCAAACAGCGGCAACAGGAAGCTGGTATAGGCAAGCGCCAGTCCGAAGCGGCTGTCGACCAGGCCCACGGTCCGCATCATGACGTAGAGCGGGATGATCACCATAACGGCCGGGAACATCCGCACCAGCAGATAGCCGAGCATGATTTTGTCTCGGCCTTTGAACGGCAGCCGCGCGAATGCATAAGCCGCGAGCGTCCCGGTCAGAACGCAGATCACCACGGTAATTGTGGTTACCACCAAGCTGTTTGCAATCAGCACCGGAAAATTCGATTGCGTCCAGATGGCGACATAGTTTTGAAAGGTGACCGTTCGGGGGATGTACTGCATATGCGAGGTGACGATGTCCGCCTCCGTCTTGAGGGACGTGAGAAACATCCAGAGGATCGGCCCGAGGCAGAACGTCGTCAGAGTTGTCAGCACGGCATAGGTCAGGATGTCTCCCGCAAGGCGCCGGCTGCGGCTGGTCTTGAGCATTCTCATTCCTTCGTGACGCGCGTTAGCCTGATGTAGATGGTCGCAAACAGCATGAGGAGGATGAACATGACGACCGAAAGCGCGCCCGCATAACCGAAATTGAACTCGCGATAGGCAGTCTGGAACGCATAGAGCGACAGGACCTGCGTGGCGTTGCCGGGGCCTCCGCCGGTCAAGACGAGCAGCAGGTCCGGCGAGTTGACGAGGCTGATCACGCGCAGGATGACGGCCGCGGCGATCACCGTCTTCAGCATCGGCACCGTGATCAGACGAAACTGACGGACGGGGCCTGCGCCATCGACCGCCGCAGCCTTGTACAGGTCCTCCGGGATGCCTTTCAATCCGGCGAGAAACAGAAGTGCGAAGAACGGAAAACCGTGCCACGCCTCGACCAGAATAGTCGCGGCCAACGCGGTGGCCGGATCGGCAAACCACGCCTTGTAGGTGCTCAGTATCCCAACCCGTACCAGCAGATCGTTGATGACGCCCAGCCGTGGGTCCAGCAAGAGAGCCCACATATGTCCGGCCACCACGTTCGGCAGAAAATAGGGAAGCAGGATCAGCACGCCGAATAACTTCGTACCTGGAAGGTTGCGGTTGAGCGCCACGGCCGCGATGAAGCCGAGCGTCACTTCGATGGCGATAGCTGCCGTCACCCAGATCGCTGTATTTTTCAACGAGATCCAGAAGACCCGATCCGACATCATCGCGACGTAGTGCTTCATCCCGACCCAGCCATTAAGGCCGGGCCGAGTGAGGCGCATTTCCCGCACGCTGATGACGAAGCCGTAGAGCGTCGGATAGGCGACCACCAGCAGAAGCAGGACAAGGCTCGGAAACAGCAGGAGGTAGACCCAATACCGTGTTTCGGAAAGGTTTCCGAGCAGCGTGATGGGTCCACGTGGCAAGAATGACTTCATATGATCGCGGCGCATGCCGTCCTCTGGGAGGCGGTGACGTTACGGTCATCGCGTCTGGTTGACTAACGAAGCGCGGCTTCGAGCCCTTGGATCATGCGGTCGACGGCCTGCACGGGTGTCAACTGCCCAGTCAGAACCGACTGGAAGGCGGGATTGACGACATTTTCCGACCACCCGGCAGCGCCGACGAAACTGTTGGGCAGCCGCCCGAACTCGAGCGTCTTTGAAGCGGCCTGGTAGACTGGATTGGACTTGATCCGCTTATCCTCAAGCGCCGCCGTCGACGCGGGGAAATAGCCCGTCGCTTCCAGCAGGGCGACCGCCGCGTCCGTTTCACCCCAGAAACTGATCCAGTCCCAGGCAGCGTCGATATTGTCGTCCTTCATGATGCCGTTGCCGGCATACGCAACACGCGCAATATGGGCCTTCGGGCCCGCCGGCATGGGAGCCGTGGCGAACTGTTCGTCCGCCTTGAGAGCAGCGGAGATTTCGATCAGCGATCCCGTATGATGCCAGACCATGGCGGTCTGACCGGTGCGGAATCCTTCCATGATCTGGCGATAGCTGTCGTTGGGCGCGCTTGGTGGAACGACCTTCTCCTTGAGAAAGAGGCTCGAATAGAAGCTGATGGCCTCGACTGCGGCTGCCTTGTCGATCGCCGCCTGCCCGTCCTTCACGATCGGAGAGCCGAAGGACTCCATCATGTCGATGACGTATTTGAATGCTCCCGCGCCACCTCGCATGCCGAACGCGTAGCGACCTTTCGCGGGGTTAGTCAGTTTCCTGCAGGCGGTAACGAACTCGTCCAAGGTCTTCGGCGGGCCCGCAAGGCCCGCTTCCTCGAAATAGTCCTTTCGGTAATACATCCAGTCGACGAAGGCATAAGCTGGAACGGCATATACGGCGCCGCCCTGGGACATGCCGGTCCACCGGTTTTCCGGCAGATTGGCCTTGCCCTTCCATGCACTCACCCGCTTGGTGATGTCCGTCAATGCGCCCATCGCCGTCAGGTCGGCGAAGCGTTCCGCGATGACCATACCGGTATCCGGCCGTCCGCCGGCCACCACCGCGGACGAAACCTTCGCCATGTATTCAGAGTTCGGGATGCTTTCCTGCGTGACCGTGACGCCCGGATGAGTTTTGGCGAACAGCTCGATGATTTTCAACAGGCCGGCCATCTCCGATTGGCTCGTGAAATGGTGCCAGTAATTTATCGCGGTCGCCGCATTGGCGGAGCGAATGTTGCCGGCCAGCGCCAGGGCGGCCGTCGCGGCGAGAAACTCACGTTTGGTGATCTGCATCTAATCCATCCTCCCACATATCAGATTGCAAATCTGATCGATCAGATAGAGATAGCAATCTTTCGAAGGCTCGGCAAGGCCAAGACGACTGGACGCGCGGTTCCGGTCAAACCAGTCCCATATTTCGATGAATCGCTGCCTGGAAATGCGCCTGAAGCGCCTTCTCTGCGGCATCGGCATCCCTGGTGGAACATGCCTCCAGAATATCCAGATGCTCCTTCAATGTCCTAATGAGGATCGGAGGCGTGACCTTCCGTTCCAATCGCAGCAAACGCAGGTAGTTGTGCATTCTACGATAGGCCGTATCGATCAGCGGATTACGCAGTGCCGCGACGATCTGGCCGTGAAGCTCGAGCTCGAGGAGATCCATCTCCGCGAGATGATCGACGGTAAGTCCATCTCTCTCCAGTTTACGCATAAGCCTGGAATGGCGGACTTCCAGACTGTTCATCAACTCCTCTTCGGCCTGTTCGGCAAAGACTCGCACGGCCGACCTCTCGATGATCGAGCGGAACTGATATGTCGCACGCGTCAGGTCGAGACCCGGTCGAACGAACTGGATTCCGGAGCGCGGATGGATCGTCAGAATGCCTTCGGCCTCAAGCATTCGTAGGGCGTCGCGGAGCGGCGCGACCGGCACGCCGACGATTTCCGAAAGCTCGCTCTGGGAGATGAATGCGCCCACAGGAACCTTTCGTTCGAACAGACTCTCGAGGATCCGCTCATAGGCGACGTCGCTGAGGCGCGGCGCGGCGGATTCGACGTCGGTTGATCTTCCCTTACGCGCTTGCGATTTTTTCATACGTCCGATAATACCATTGATAGATCAGTTGCCAAATTAAAACGATCAGAGAGCGCTGTTATGCCCCTATCAGAATTCCGTATAACCCGATTTCAGTTCGCCCGCGACAGGGTAATCGGAGACAGTCAGGTCCGAGCCGACGATGTCAACGTCGCTGCTCTCGAACTTGTGGGCGAAAGCGGAAAGATCGGGCTGGGCTTTATCCAGACTCTCTTTCATCCCCTCCCGGATCAAGCCGAGATCGAGGCGGTTTTTGCAAACGAGGTTTGGCCCGGCATCGCGGGCCAGGAAGCTATCGCGCTGGTCCATCGCGTACATCGCCCGCGGGGCGGCAACCAGCGCGCCTTTTCGCTGCCATTTCACGAGGCGCTGCAGGTCGCATCGTGGGACCTCGCCGCCAAGGAAGTCGGATTACCGCTCCACACGCTGCTCGGCAGCCGTCGTGACCGTGTTCGCGCCTATGCCAGCGGTCTCGACTTTCACCTCGGCGACGAAGCGTTCTGCGCGCTGTTCTCACATGCCGCGAGCCTGGGATACACGGCATTCAAGATCAAGGTGGGCCATCCGGACTTCAAACGGGATATGCGTCGTCTCGATTTGTTGAAGGAAGTCGTGCCTGCCGGTTCACATATCATGATCGATCCCAACGAGGCCTGGAATTCGAAGGAAGCCCTGGTGAAGCTTACGGCGATCCGCGACGCCGGCCATGATCTGTTATGGGTTGAAGACCCAATTCTGCGCCATGACTTCGAGGGGCTCCGGACACTCCGTCACGCGGTCAACTGGACGCAGATCAACAGTGGAGAATATCTCGACGCAACGGGAAAACGGATCCTTATGGAAAATTTCGGGACCGATCTGCTGAACGTCCATGGCCAGGTGACAGACGTCATGCGGATCGGTTGGCTTGCGGCCGAGCTTGGCGTCCCGATCAGCCTGGGCAATACGTTCCTGGAAGTCGGAGTGCACATGGCTGTCGCACTTCCGGAAGTCGAATGGCTCGAATATTCGTTCCAGAATTTCGATCACCTGGTGGAGCAGCCTGTCGAGATCAAGGACGGTTTTGCATTCGCACCAAACCGTCCGGGCCATGGACTTGTTCTCAGCGAAGCGGCCCGCAAGGATTGGTCTCGCCCGAAGCGCCTCGACCGATCGGAACTTGGTGCGGCCCCGACAAACCCTCGTTTGCCATACCTCGCTTGACGCTCATCAGCGGCGCGTCAGCCAATCCATGGCTGAGGTCCCACCGCGATCAATATCCCAAGGCGCAACCGTCCTTGCGATGATCCGACGCGCCGTGAAGCGTTCCGTGTTCCCAATCGATCCATATGGCCTGGGCGCCGCCGATTGCCCAGTTCGGCGGCTGCACTTTGAAGCCCCTGGCCGTGAAATAGTCGCCGGCAGACTGGCGAAGGCTTTCTTCCATCTCGACCGTTGCCGTTCCCGGCAGCGGGAAGAGGCGTGGGAGATCGATGGCGCTCTGGATGTCGAGACCGTAGTCGATCAACTTGGAGAGGAATTGGGCATGCCCCATCGCCTGGTAATGGCCGCCCATGACGCCAAAGGACATCATCGTTCGCCCGCCCTTCGTCACCATGCCGGGGATGATCGTGTGCATCGGCCGCTTGCGGGGTGCAATGGCATTGGGATGGCCCTCTTCGAGCGTGAAACTTTGACCCCTGTTATGGAAAAGCACGCCCGACTTCGGCGCCATCAGGCCGCTTCCGTAGGGGTGGAATATCGAATTGATGAAACTCGCGGCATTGCGATCTTTGTCGACGACTGAGATGTAGACCGTGTCGGAGTGTTCGACACCGCCGAGGATGGCCTTGGCATCTACTGGGGCCTTACGGTCAATCTTTGCAGCAAGTTCATCGGCAAGCGCATCGGACATGAGAAAGTCGACAGGAGTTTCAGATGTGGAAGCATCTGCGACCCATCTGTCGCGTGCCGCATAAGCCAGTCTCGTCGCTTCGACCTCCACGATGAGGTTTTCAGGATCGAGCGGATCTCCGGCCGGTGCGAAGCGCTCCAGTATCTTCAGGATCAGGAGTGCGATGATGCCTTGACCGTTGGGTGGACATTCATGGACATCCCAACCGCGATAGCTGGCGCTGATCGGCTTGACATACTCGCCGCCCGCGGTGGCGAAATCGTCGGTCGTGTGAAGGCCGCCATGCGCGGCAAGATGAGAAACCATCTCTTCGGCGATGCCGCCACGATAAAAGGCATCGCGGCCCTCGCGCCCTATGGCCTCAAGCGTGCCGGCCAGCTCTGGCTGATATTGGACCGCGCCGACATCGGGGGCCTTGCCGTCAACGAGGAATATGCGCCGACAAGACGGATCGCGCTTCAGCAATTCCTCCTGGTGCGAGATGTCGGCGGCGACGCGGGACGTTATTCCATAACCCTCGCGTGCAAACGATATTGCCTGCGACAACACGTCTTCCATCGGCATCCGACCATGATCCGCAACGAGGCGAGTCCAGGCGTCGACGGCGCCGGGCACGGTCACGGCGTGCGGCGAAAATCGTTCGATCGTCCGGATCCCCTGACTCTGGTACCAGGACAGATCAGCGGCCGCGGGCGTTCGCCCCGATCCGTTGAAGGCGACCACGTCAGCCCCGCCGTTGGTGCTCAGGAGAGCGAAGCAATCGCCGCCGACGCCGGTTGAACCCGCTTCGACGACGCATTGGACAGCGCAAGCCCCAACGGCCGCATCGATCGCGGCGCCTCCCGCCTTCAGGATCTCAAGCGCTGCAAGCGTCGCCATCGGATGTGAGGTCGCAGCCATTCCATTACGGCCGATGGCGACCGACCGTCCCGGTTTTTCAAAATTCCGCATGATGGATCCCTTCAAATCAGGCCGCACGTTTTCGCCCAGCCGTAAGTCTCATCGATGGCAACTTGAGACCGATCGAACATCTCGTTGATTTCGGTCTCCGTCATGATCAGCGGCGGGCAAAAAGAAAAGTTGTCGCCAAGCGCACGCGTGATTACGCCATGCGCCTGGGCGCGTTTTCCGGCCTGGATCGCGACGCCATCGGTCGGCTTGAACGCTTCCCGAGTCGCCTTGTTGCGGACAAGTTCGAGCGTCCCGATCATGCCGCGGCCGCGTGCGTTGCCGACAAGCGGATGCTCGCCTAGGTCACGCAGACGCTCCTGAAATAACGGCGCAACGGACTGAACATGTCCAAGGATGTCACGCTCCTCGTAGATTTTCAGTGTTTCCAGCGCGACGGCGGTGGCCACTGGATGGCCACTATAGGTGAAGCCGTGACCGAACGTGCCGATCTTTTCGCTTTCCGCGACGATCGACTGATGGACCTTGTCGTTGATCATGATTGCCGAGATCGGCTGATAGGCGGCAGAAAGCTGCTTTGCCATGGTGATCATGTCAGGCCGCATGCCGAAGCTTTCCGATCCGAACATCGTCCCCAGGCGGCCAAAGCCGCAGATGACTTCGTCGGCGATCAGCAAAATGTCGTAGCGGTGCAGGATTGCCTGGACTTTTTCATAGTAGGTCGCCGGCGGGACGATGCATCCACCCGACGCCATCAGCGGCTCGGCAAAAAATGCCCCGATCGTCTCCGGTCCTTCCTGGAGAATGAGACGCTCAAGCGATTCTGCGCATCGTGTTGCAAACTCTTCCTCGCTCTCGCCTTCAAGCCCATAACGATAGAATTCCGGGCAATCGGTATGGAGGACCCTGTCGATTGGCAGGTCGAAGTCTCGATGATTGTTCGCAAGTCCCGTCAGGCTTGCCGAGGCGATCGTCACACCGTGATAGGCTCTCATCCGCGAGATGATCTTCTTCTTCTCGGGCTTGCCGATGGCGTTGTGATAGTACCAAACCAGCTTCATCGCCGTGTCGTTTGCTTCCGATCCCGAATTGGCAAAGAACACCTTCGACATCGGAACAGGCGCGAGTTTGATCAGCCGCTCGGCCAATTCGATTGCGGTCTCGTGCGACTTGCCGCCAAAGCTGTGGTAAAAAGGCAATTCCTGCATCTGCCGGTATGCCGCTTCCACGAGGCGCGTCTCGCTGAATCCGAGCGACGCACAAAAGAGCCCGCCCAAGGCCTCGATGTAGCGGTTGCCATCACTATCGATGACGTGGACACCGTCGCCTTTCGCGATCAACAGCGGCCCGTCTTTCAGATGCTGCGATGCGTTCGTATAGGGGTGCAATACAAAGGCCGCATCGCGCGCTTCCAGGGAGTTTGGCAAAACCGTCACTTGGTGTCTCCTAATTTATCGAGCGCAGATGCGCCTGTTTTGTTGGGAACCGGCAAGCGCGCTCCGCGCCTGCCGGGTCCATTCGCTTTCCAGATCCAAGCATCAATCGACGCTGGTCTTGATCCATTTCTTGGCGAGCTTGTCGATCGTTCCGTCGGCCTTGGCTGCCTCGATCGCAGCATCGAACATCGCCTTCAGGGCAGTATCGTCCTTGCGCAATCCTGCGGCGATGCCCTGGCCGAAGACGCCGCCGGTGAATGTCGGGCCGGCAATCTTGTAGTCCTTGAAATCGGCTTTCGAGAGCGTCGCCATCAGAGCCGTCTTCTGGGCGACGACGGCATCGATGCGACCGGCCTGCAGATCGAGATCGTGCTGCTCGGTCGTCTTGTATTCGCGTGTTTTCAGGGTGCCTTTGAAATACTTATCGAGAAAGGCGACATTTGCGGTCGATACCTGCGCGCCGACATTGCTGCCTTTGAGGGCGCCCTCAAGCGGCTTCAATGCCGCATCAAGCGTTGCGCTGTCACCATTCAGGTCCACGACCGTGCCGGTGCCCGGCAGGTTTGCCAACGGTCCGTCCTTCTGCACCATGAAAGCCGCAGCCGTTGAAGCATAAGGCTTGCTGAAGGCAATCACCTCCAGGCGTTTCGGGGTGACGATCATCGACGCCATGATTGCATCGAATTTCTTGGCGTTCAGCGAGGGGATCAGGCCATCCCAATCCTGCGCTACGATCGTGCATTTGACTTTCATGCGGCCGCAGAGATCGGTTGCGAGATCGATTTCAAACCCCTGGAGCTTGCCGTCTGGTCCCGTGAAATTCCACGGCTCGTAGGCACCTTCCGTGGCGATCTTGATTTCCGTTGGCTTCGATTGTGCGTAGGCAGCGCCAGCCGCCAGCGTGGTGGCGATGATTGCTATAATGGTCTTTTTCATTGTTCATTCCCCTTTTTCTTGTGCCCGTTTTGAATGGAGCGGTTGCAACCAAATCTGCCCGTCAGATATTTTCCTTTCCTGACGTGCGAGCCGTAAACGCCTCTGCCGACAGGCACAGGAGTTCGAAGAGAACCTGCGCTGCGACCTGTGCGGTATTCGTTGTCGGATCGTATTCCGGGGCAATTTCGACAACATCGCCGCCGACGATATCAAGACCTCTCAGACCGCGCAGGAGGCCCAGCGCCTGCGCGGAGGAGAGACCCCCGACCTCCGGTGTGCCGGTCCCTGGCGCGAAAGCCGGATCCAGCGAATCGACGTCGAAGCTGACATAGACTGGTCCATCCCCCACGACGTCGCGCGCTTTGCGGATGACTGCTTGCAGGCCAAGCTCGTCTACCTCTTCCGCATGGATCACCGTCATTCCTGACGCAAACGAGAATTCCCAGAGATACTCGGAGTTACCCCGGATGCCGATCTGAATCGTGCGTTTCGGATCGAGAACGCCGTCCAGCACCGCCTGCCGGAAAGGCCCGCCGTGGTGGAACTTGCAGCCTTCGAATGATCCGCCGGTATCGCAATGCGCGTCGATATGGATCATGCCGACGGGGCGATCCTTTCCGATCGCGCGCAGGATGGGCAGCCCGATTGAATGATCACCACCAACTGACAGTGGCACGACACCGGCCGCAACGATGGCTGCTACGAAACTCTCGATATCGTCATGCGACGAAGCCAGATCGAACCGGCTTCGGAATGGCACGTCGCCGACATCGGCGACCCGCACTTGCGCTGTCGGAACTGCGCGAAGGACATGTTCATAGGGGCCCACCCGATCGACATTGCGCACAGCACGCGGCCCAAACCGGGCTCCGCTCCGGTTGGTCACGCCGAGATCCATGGGAATACCAAGGAGTGCGACGTCGATCCCAGCAAAAGCGGGCGCGGCGTCAGGTCGATAAGGCGCTTTCAACAGCGACGGCACTCCACAATAGGGCGCCTGACGGCTGTCGCCATCCCCGAAAACGAGCTTTGCCACCCTACTGAAATCCGGATCGAAGATGTCGCCACCGGATGCCGCCGAGTATCGGGCCCGCAATTCGTCAAGCTCGAGAATTTCTATCATCCGACCTCCTGACCACGCTCAGATCACGCAATGAAAAACAATCTCGCAAAAGCGATTGATTGATGTGCGCAATGTTGTATACATAATCGTATTCCATAAAAAGATGCAAGTGGCCAAACGACGAGCATGACAAATCAAGTTTGACGCTATTTGTGTGAGAGCGATGGAAGCATTGAGAGGGATTCGGTGTCTGCGACAAACAAAGAGCCAAAGGTTTCGTTGCGCGAAGCGACCTACAGCCAGCTGAAGGATCTGATCCTGAACGGCCAACTTCGGCCATCGGAACGCCTATCGGAAAACAATCTCGCAAAACGTTTCGGCGTGAGCCGCACGCCTCTGCGGGAGGCGTTGATGAAGCTCGAGGAAGAGGGGCTGGTCGTCGGGCAGCGAAACCTCGGTTATACGGTCACCGATCTTGATATTACGGGTTTCTGCAATCTCCTCGTCGTACGCGAGGCGCTCGACGTCTGCGCCGCGAAGCTCGCATGCGAGAAGGCGACGGACGAGGATCTCGCGCGCCTTCGTGACGTCATCGAACAGATGGCGGTCCTGAAGGTTTCCGACAACCGAACGCCATCGGACGCCGCGCAAAACCTGCAGCTCGGCCTTCATATCCACCGCGTCATCGCCGAAGCAACAAAGAACGATGCGTTGGTACGTGCAACGGATCAGATCTACCAGCAGCTGCGCCTTGCCCTTTGGCTGGAGGTCCTTTGGGTCGATCTGGAGCACACAGACTTTGACGAGCACAAAGCGATCGCCGACGCAATATTGGCTCGCGATCCCGAGGAAGCCGCCAAGGCGGCGAGCGCTCATGTGCAGAGCTCGCTGAAGAACATGTCGAAACTCGAACGTATTTGGCATCACCGACGCGCTGTCGGTTCGGGCTGAGACGCCGCACGGGAAAGTCTATGGAAGCCATCGAGAAGTACTTGGTACTTGTGAGTTTTGGTCAGGGCGGCTGGGGCAGCCTGTTGCTGACCGCATTGCTTATGACGGTCGCCGTTTCGGTGTGCGGTTTTCTGGCAGGCACCATGATCGGCTCGCTTGTTGCTGCCATGAAGCTGTCCCGATATCTCGCGGTGCGCTGGGCGGGCGACTGTTACACGACCGTTTTGCGCGGCGTGCCGGATCTTCTCGTCATTTATCTCTTTTATTTCGGCGGCAGCGCCATCCTCGGTCATTTGGGGGGAATAGTCGGATATGACGGTTATATCGGCATGCCCGCGTTTTTGACCGGAACGATCGCGCTCGGCGTCGTTTCCGCTGCCTATCAGGCGGAGGTCTTGCGTGGCGCCTATCAGTCCGTGTCGCGTGGAGAACTCGAAGCCGCCACCGCGATAGGCATGCGACCATGGCTGAAGTTCCGCAGGATCATTGCCCCTCTCGTCCTTCGCTACGCCGTGCCAGGTCTTGGCAACACGTGGCAGCTGGTGCTGAAAGAATCTGCGCTGATATCCGTCACCGGCCTCGTTGAAATCCTGCGTCAGTCGCAGATCGCTGCCGGCTCCACCCGCAAGCCCTTCGAGTTCTACCTCACCGCCATCGTTCTCTATCTCGTCATCACCTGGATCTCCTCCATTCTTTTTCGTCGGCTGGAGACGCGAAGCTTGCGCGGAATTCGGAGGGCATTGTGATGGATTTCGACTTCCTCGCGCAGACGTTCCAAACCTTGATGGGCGGTCTCCCCCTGACCTTGAGCATGGCCGCCATATCCATCACCGCCGGGACACTTCTTGCCGTTTCGATTGCGTTGACGTCCGTTTTGGGTGGAACGGCCGGGCGCACAATCGCCAGCGCCTACGTGTTCGTGTTTCGCGGCTCTCCGCTGCTCGTTCAGATGTTTCTCATCTACTACGGCTTGGGGCAATTCCGGCCGTCCCTGCAGGCGCTCGGTATATGGACGATATTTCGGGAACCCTACTGGTGCGCCGTCATAGCCTTGACCCTGAATACGGCCGCCTATTCGGGCGAAATTTTCCGCGGTGCGCTTCAATCGGTGTCAGCGCAGCAGGTGGAAGCCGCCCGCGCGTGCGGCATGTCCGGCGCTCTCCTGTTTCGACGGATCATTTTCCCGATCGCATTGCGCCAGGCGCTGCCGGCCTACGGCAACGAGATCGTCCTGATGGTAAAGGCGACGGCTCTCGCATCGGTTATCACGATCATGGAAATCACCGGCCTGGCGGGAAAGCTGATCGCCGATAGTTTCCGAGCGTTCGAAGTGTTCATTGTCGCGAGCGCCATCTATCTGCTGATCAATTTCGTGCTAACGCGCATCCTCGTCGGCCTGGAATGCTGGCTTTCGCCGCATTTGCGCCTTCCGCCATTGCCTCCGACACCTAGGGAAACTGCATGCTGAGCAGAGGGATAAATTTGGCTGCCGAGAACACGAAGACGCCGACGGTTTCGGTAAAAAACCTGCACAAATGTTTCGGCCCGCTGGAAGTGCTGAAGGGCGTTTCCCTGGAGGCGCGCGAGGGCGATGTCATTTCCATTCTGGGGTCGTCAGGATCGGGCAAGTCGACGATGCTCCGCTGCATCAATATGCTGGAGGTGCCCGATAGCGGCGAAATCTCGATCGCCGGGGAAGCATATCTTATGAAAAAAGGGCGCCGCAAAGCAGAACCTGCCGATCGCCGCCAGGTCGATCGCATCCGCCAGCATGTCGGCATGGTATTCCAGAACTTCAATCTCTGGTCTCACATGACGATCCTGGAAAACGTGATCGAAGCGCCGGTCCATGTGCAGAGGCGCAGTCGTGCCGAATGTATCGAAGAGGCTGAGGCCCTGCTTGCCCGGGTTGGTATCGCCGACAAACGGCATTTTTATCCATCGCATCTCTCCGGCGGGCAACAGCAGCGTGCTGCAATTGCCCGCGCACTTGCCCAGCGCCCGAAGGTTATGCTGTTTGACGAGCCGACGTCGGCGCTTGATCCGGAGCTGGTCGGAGAGGTCCTCAAGGTCATGCGATCGCTGGCCGAGGAGGGACGAACGATGCTGGTCGTCACCCATGAAATGGCGTTCGCCCGCGACGTCTCGAATAAAGTTGTTTTTCTTCACAAGGGAGCCGTGGAAGAGGAAGGCTCTCCCGCGGAGCTTTTTCAGTCTCCGAAGTCACCGAGATTTCAGCAGTTTCTTGCAAGCGTCCGGCAATAGCGAGCAAAAACACGCGGCGGCTGAAGGCCGAGCTCTCTGATGTCGCGCGGTTTGAGGGCCGGATCGCATCCGCTTGCTCAGAAGTTGCGCCGCATCCTTTCAACGCGGATGAAGGTCCCCCGACGCCGGCGCAGTGTAGGATCTACCGAACACCTTTATCTCTGTCGGATGTGCCTTTCAATCAGCGCCTTCAGCTTACTGGTGTTGCCCGCCTCCAGAAGATCGACCATCTCGTGATGTTCCCGAGCCGATTGCTCTATTCGCGCCCGCGTCTTCCACTGGGAAACCGGAGCGGAAGACGTGCGCTGGCGAAGTTCCGCAATGATCCCATCCAGTTCGTCGTTACCGGACAGCTGGACGAAGGCACGATGGAAATTCAAGTTGGCTTCATATTGCTCCAGCACGGTGCCGTGCAGGATAAGGTTTTCGAACCGCTCGGCCAGGACGCGCAAGTTGCTGATATCGTCGGCCGTCGCCGCGGCCACAGCTTTGGGGACCACCCCGGTTTCCAGTAGGATGCGAATCTCGGCAATGTCCTCGGCTTGTTTTCCGTCAGCCTTGTAAACGTGATAGCCGCGGTTCGGCACGTGCTCGACGACACGCTTCTGCGCCAAGCGATCGAGCGCGCGGCGGATCTCGTTGCGCCCGCGCCCGTAGCGCGTTTCGAGATCGACCTGCTTCAGCCATGTGCCCGGCTGAAGTATTCCGGACTGGATATCCGTAAGGATAAGCTGGGTGGCATCTGGTTCGCCGTCTGCGATGGGTTCGTCGAGCAGGGTGTTCATCCGTTTGACCTCAAGCGGCCGGGAGGCGATTTGCCTAATCACTAGCCACAAATTTCATTTGCCGAAAGAGGAATCTTCCCATAAATTGGTACCAATTTTGGATGAAATGTGTAGGCAAAATGAAAAATCTCGACAACGTCTGGGAGATCGTTGACGGCAAGGCACCCCGGTTTGCCGAGCTTAGCGACTATATCTGGGAAGTTCCGGAGACCAATTACGAAGAGTTCCGCTCCTCCGCGGCGCATGCCGAACTGCTGGAAGCCGAGGACTTCAGGGTCATGCGCAACGTCGCGAACATCCCAACGGCCGTGATGGGCGAGGCCGGCGAAGGCGGTCCGGTCATCGCCATTCTCGGCGAATATGACGCCCTGCCCGGCCTCAGCCAGGTCGCGGGCCTTGCCGAGGAAAAGGCGGTGGTCGAGGGCGGCCATGGCCATGGCTGCGGGCATAACCTTCTCGGTTCCGGCTCCATGCTGGCGGCCGCCGCCGTCAAGGATTACCTCAAGGCGAACAATCTTCCGGGCCGCGTTCGCTATTATGGCTGCCCGGCCGAAGAGGGCGGCTCCTCAAAGGGCTTCATGGTCCGTGCCGGCGTTTTTGACGATGTCGACATTGCCATTTCCTGGCACCCGGCCGCATTCGTCGGCGTCAACAATCCGATCTCGCTCGCCTGCAACGAACTCAATTTCCACTTCTCCGGCCGTGCGTCGCACGCGGCGGCGTCGCCGCATCTGGGACGCAGCGCACTCGACGCAGTCGAGCTGATGAATGTCGGCGTCAATTATCTGCGCGAGCATATGCCGTCTACGGCGCGGATCCACTATGCCATTACCGACACCGGCGGCCACGCGCCGAACGTCGTGCAGGCGAAGGCCTCGGTACGTTATCTCGTCCGGTCGCGCACACTTCCGGAACTTCTGGAACTCGTGGCCCGAGTGAAGGACGTAGCGGCCGGCGCGGCCCTGATGACCGGTACCTCCGTGCGCAGCCAGATCGTCAGTGGCGATGCGAACCTGGTCGGCAATACGCCACTCGAAGCGCTGATGCACAACCACATCGAGCGCGTCGGCCTGCCGCCTTTCGACGAGGCGGACAAGGCGACCGCCGCAAAATTCCAGGAAACCTTCAGTCAGGCCGATATCGCTACGTCCTTCGGACGGTTCGGGTTGAAGGTCCGCAAGGGCGTGTCCCTCTGCGATGTCATCTTCCCGCCGGAAAGCGGCGACGGAACGCTCGTCGGCTCCACCGATGTCGGGACAGTGAGCTGGGTCGTGCCGACCGTCCAGATGCGCGGCGCCACCTATGCGATCGGCACGCCCGGGCATTCCTGGCAGCTCGTCGCGCAAGGCAAGCTGCCCGCCGCGCACAAGGGCATGACGCATGCGGCCAAGGTAATGGCGTCGACCGCGGTCGACCTCATCCTGAAGCCGGAACTGATCGCGGAAGCGAAAGCCGATTTTGCGGCACGGCTCGAAGGCACTCCCTTCGTCAATCCGATCCCCGATGACGTCCAGCCAGACATTCGGGAGAAGCGGGATGTCTGAGGCGCAACTCCAGCCCGACCGCCAGATCCTGATGGGCCACATCCACGAGTTTGGCAAACGGGTGAAACTTTCGGGCACGGCGGAAGAGCTGGAGAGCTTTCGATATCTGGAAAGGCAGATAGCCTCCTACGGCTATCGGACGCAGCTTCTCTCGCACGATGCCTATATTAGCCTGCCGGGCAAGGCGGCTGTCGAAATCGATGGCGACGCCATCCGCTGCATTACCCATTCCATGTCGGCCTCGACGCCTGGAGAAGGCATCTCGGCTCAAGTCATCTATGTCGCAGAAGGCACCGAAGCCGATTTCGAGGGCATCGACGTCAAGGGGCGCATCATCCTTGTCGATGGCATTGCGACCGAAGACGTCGCGGCCCTTGCAAGTGCCCGCGGCGCGATCGGGCAGCTCCACGTCAGCCCCAACGAACACCTCTACGAAATGTGCGTGTCGCCCGTCTGGGGCAGCCCCTCACAACATACGCGCACGCAGCTGCCAAAGACGGCGATCTGCACGATCTCCCGCGACGATGGCGAGCGGCTCCGTCAGGCCTGCCGCGCCGGCAGGGCGCCTGTTGCCCGCCTGACGACGGAGGTCGATACGGGCTGGCGCAAGACGCCCATCCTGGTTGCGGAGCTTTTCCCGGATAATCGGCCGGATGCACCTTTCGTCCTGTTTTCCGGCCATCACGATACCTGGCACTACGGCGTGATGGACAATGGCGGAGCCAACGCCACGATGCTGGAGGCCGCGCGTCTCCTGGCCGAGCGACGTGAGAGCTGGCAGCGGGGCCTGCGCATCTGCTTCTGGTCCGGCCATTCCCACGGCCGTTATTCCGGGTCCGCCTGGTATGCGGACGAATATTGGGACGAGCTCGAACAGCGTTGCGTTGCGCATGTGAATGTCGATTCCACCGGCGGTGCAGGCGCCGACATCCTGACGAACTCGGCCGTCATCGACGAATTGAAGGCGGTCGCGGCAAGGGCGGTCGAAACGGTGACCGGCCAGGTGCATCGCGGCCTTCGTCACGGGCGCGCTGCCGACCAGTCCTTCTGGGGCGTCGGCATTCCCTCGATGTTCGGCAGCCTCAGCCATCAGCCGCCAGGGCCGGTGAAGATGCTGACGGCGCTCGGGTGGTGGTGGCACACGCCGCACGATACGGAAGAGCATATCGATTCGGCCAATCTTCAGCGCGACACCGAGATCGTGTTGCGTGTGCTCGGTGAACTGCTCGATGCCCGCGTTCTGCCGCTCGACTACACCGCCTACGCAGCCTCGCTCAAACATGAACTCGGCGGCGTGGCCGCGGATCTGGCGGGACGGATAGATCTGAATGCCCTGACGTCGGTGGTGGATGAACTGCGCCAGTGTGCCGAAGCGATCAACGGTGTCGCGCAGCAGGAAGTCGATCCGGTTCGCGCCGAGATCATCAACGACCGCCTTCGGCAAGCCTCCCGCCTACTCGTTCCATTGAACTACACGTTCGGTGACCGTTTCCATCACGACAATGCGCTTCCGCATCCGGCCTGGCCGTCACTATCAGGGCTTCGCGAACTGGCCGCCTTGCCGCAAGGGCATGCCGATACCCCTTTCTTCGCGGTTCATGCGCGCCAGACGCGCAACCGCATTCGCTCCGTCTTGAAACAGGCCTGCACGGTGCTTGCCCTCGACGGAATATGACATCCCAACCGTCCTCTCCAACGCAACGAATAAATAAGGGAACACGACATGAAGACCGGGAAACTCTGGGCGGCCGCGCTGGCCGCCACTCTCACCGTCATGCTGCCTAGCGCAGAAGCCAAGGATTGGACGCATGTGAAGGTCGGCATCGAAGGTGCCTTCCCCCCATGGAACGCGCTGGATTCCAAGGGGAACCTGACCGGCCTCGATATCGACCTCATCAACGACCTGTGCCAGCGCGCCAAGGTGGAGTGCGAGCTGATCGCCGGTGAGTGGAGTGCCATGATCCCCAGCGTCAACGCCGGCAAGTTCGACCTTATCATGACGCTCGGCATCAATGAAAAGCGAAAGGAAGTCGTTGATTTCACGGTGCCTTATGCGAGCGGCGTGGCGACCTTCATCACGCTGAAGGACAGCCCGGTCAGCAAGCTGCCGATGACCGGCGAACGGCTGAACCTCAACGACAAGGACAAGGCCGACCCCATCATGAAGACGATCGGAGACGTCCTGTCGGGCAAGACGATCGGCGTCGTGCAATCGACAAGCCAGGAGCAGCTGATCAACGCCTATTTCGGTAAAAGCGTCACCGTCCGCACCTACAAGAACTCCGGCGAGCGAGATCTCGACCTCAAGGCCGGGCGCATCGACGCCGGTTTCGACAGCGGCGTCTACGGCACTACCGCACTTGCCAAACCTGGGAACGAGGATCTGACAATGGTCGGACCGCTGATGAAGGGTGCCATGCTGGCGACGGAAGTCGCCATGGGCATGCGCAAGGGCGAGACCGATCTGAAGGAGAAGTTCGACACGGCCATCAAGTCGGCGGCTGCGGACGGCGTCATCAAAAAGCTCTCCGAAAAGTGGAGCAAGCTGGACCTGACGCCATCGTTCTGACCCGGCGGACCCGGCGCGAGGTGCGCAAATAGCGTCCTCGTGCCGTGACGCCGGGATCTGGACACGAACAAACCTCCATGTGGATGAGGTCTCCATGAACCAGCCGACAATACTGGATCTGATCGGAACCGGCCCGAACGGCTGGGGCATGGCGCTTGCCGCAGCCACCGTCATGACGGTCCTGATCGCCATCACCGGTTTCGCAATCGGTGGCGTGATCGGCGTTTTCGGTGCCTGGGCGAAGGTCTCAGGCGGACCGGTGACGCGCGGGATCGCGGGTTTCTACACCACGGTTCTGCGCGGCATTCCCGATCTTCTGGTCATCTATCTCTTCTATTTCGGCGGCAGCGCTGCCGTGACCGCGATCGGCAGGTTGTTCGGCACTGAAGGCTTCATTGGTTTTCCGGGCTTCCTGGCCGGTGCGCTCGCCGTCGGCATCACTTCCGGCGCACAGCAGACGGAGGTCTTTCGCGGCGCCTATCGGGCGGTGCATTCCGGCGAGCTGGAGGCGGCGATCGCCTGCGGCATGTCGCGCTCCCTGCGGTTTCGCAGGATCCTGGCGCCGCTGACGCTCCGCCACGCAATTCCCGGCATGGGCAATGTCTGGCAGGTCGTGCTGAAGGAGTCCGCGCTGGTTTCGGTCACGGGTGTTGTCGAACTCCTTCGGCAGTCGCAGATCGGCGCCGGCTCCACCGGCCTGCCCTTCGATTTCTACGTCATCGCCGCTGCCATCTACCTGGCTATCTCGACGATTTCCGGAGGTTTCCTGCAACTCAGCGAAAAGCGCTTCACGCGCGGCGTCAGGAGGAGTTGATGGATCTGCCGTTTCTCTACGAGACCTTCCTGAGCCTCGTTGCCGCGGTGCCGCTGACGCTGCAGCTTGCCGCAAGCGCGATCGTACTCGGCGCGTTCCTGGCCCTCGGCCTGGCGCTCTGCCGGCTGTCCGGCATCCTGCCGCTCGACTGGTTCGCGAGGGCCTATATCTTCGTCTTCCGCGGAACACCGCTGCTCGTCCAGATCTTCCTGATCTATTACGGCCTTGGTCAGTTTCGCGAGGTCCGCCAGAGTATATTCTGGGTGGTGCTGCGCGACCCCTATTGGTGCGCCGTCATTGCCCTGATGCTGAACACCGCCGCCTATTCCGCCGAGATCATCCGCGGCGGGCTGCTCTCGGTCCCGTTCGGTCAGATCGAAGCGGCGCGCGCCTGCGGCATGTCCCGTTTCATGACCTTCCGGCGCATTGCCCTGCCGCTCGCAATCCGCCAGGCCCTGCCCGGTTACTCCAACGAGATGATCTCGATGGTGAAGGCGACGTCGCTTGCCTCGATCATCACCATCATGGAAGTGACCGGCGTCGCGGCCAAGCTGATTTCCGAGACCTATCGGGCGATCGAAGTCTTCGTCGTCGCCGGTGCCATCTATCTCGCCATCAACTTCATCCTCACCCGGCTTGTCGCCCTCGCCGAGTATCAACTGAGCCCGCACCTGCGCCAGCCTGCGGCCTTGCCCAGCACATCCACGGGAGCCGCTAGATGACGCCTTCGACCAATCCACCCGCACCGGCGGCCATCACCCTGCGCGGGCTTCGCAAGAGTTTCGGTCCGGTCGAAGTGCTGAAGGGCATCGACATGGAGGCGCGCGAGGGCGAGGTCGTCTCGATCCTCGGCTCCTCCGGTTCCGGCAAGTCGACCATGCTCCGCTGCATCAATATGCTGGAGAGGCCCGATGCCGGCGAAATCACCGTTGCCGGCGAAACCATCCGCATGAAGCCGACCGGCTCCGGCAAGAGCCGCATTGCCGACCGCCGGCAGGTGGAGCGTATCCGTTCCGAACTCGGCATGGTGTTCCAGAGCTTCAATCTCTGGTCCCACAAGACCGTGCTCGAAAACGTCATGGAGGCGCCGCTACACGTGCAGAAGCGTTCGCGCGCCGAATGCTTGGAAGAGGCGGAAGCTCTGCTGGCCAAGGTGGGTATTGCCGACAAGCGCAATCATTACCCGGCGCATCTTTCCGGCGGCCAGCAGCAACGTGCCGCCATCGCCCGCGCGCTTGCTATGCAGCCGAAGGTGATGCTGTTCGACGAGCCGACCTCGGCGCTCGACCCGGAACTCGTCGGCGAAGTGCTGCGCGTCATGCGCGCGCTTGCCGAAGAAGGCCGCACCATGCTGGTCGTCACGCACGAGATGGGCTTTGCCCGCGATGTCTCGAGCCGCGTCATCTTCCTGCACCAGGGCGCCATCGAAGAGGAAGGCCGGCCGCAGGACATGTTCACCAACGCGAAATCCGAGCGCTTCCGGAAATTCATCAGCGGCTGAGCCGCTCCACCATTCTACCCAAACAACGAGAGGGAACTGACCGATGAAATTCATCAAGACGGCCATCGCCGCTGCTTTCACCGCCGTGACGCTGATGGCGGCCGCTGCGGCGCAGGACAAAACGGAAATCGTCATCGCCACGGAGGGCGCCTTCCCGCCCTATAACCTGACCCGTCCGGATGGCACACTGGACGGCTACGACATCGAACTCGGCAAGAACCTCTGCGAGCGCATGAAAATCAAGTGCACGTTCGTCGCTCAAGCCTTCGACGGCATCATCCCGGCCCTCAATGCCGGCAAGTTCGATGCCATCATGGCCGGCATGTCGGCCACCGAAAAACGCAAGGAAGTCATCGACTTCTCCATGTCCTACGGCAGCACCGGGCAGTCGTTCGCCACACTAAAGGACGGCCCTCTGGCAAAAATGCCGATGAAGGACCAGCTCTTCTCGCTCGCCTCCAACGAAGCCGGCGCCCGCAAGGCCGTCGAAGAGCTGAAGCCTCTGCTGCAGGGCAAGACGGTCGGCGTCCAGACGGCTTCCATCGCCGCGCGCTTCATCGATGAATACCTGAAGGGCGTGGTGCAGGTTCGCGAGTACAAGACCACGGAACAGCATGATCTCGATCTCATTTCGGGCCGTGTCGATTTCGTCATGGCATCGATGGGTTACCTCATGACCGCCGTGCAGAAGCCGACCAATAGCGACATGACGATCGTCGGCCCTCGCTTCCAGGGTGGTTTCCTCGGCGCCGGCAGCTCGGTCGGCCTTCGCAAGGCGGATACTGCGCTCAAGCAGAAATTCGACGAGGCGATCGCGGCCGCCAAGGCGGACGGGACGACGAAAAAGCTGTCCACGAAGTGGTTCGGCTTCGACATGACGCCGCAGTAATCTTTAAATCATCCGGATATCGGAAGGCCGCGGCGTCCGGTGCTGCGGCCTTTTCTATAACCGGGCCTTGGTGCTACGGGGGGTCGCGAGCACGAGGCTGGTTTCCGTCGCCGTAATCCCCGGCACCAGACGGACCCGCCGCAGCACGGTGTCGAACTCGGCCAATGTCGTGGTACCGAGTTCCACGATCAGATCCCAGCGACCGTTGGTCGTGTGGATTTCCGAAATCTCCGGAAATCCTCCGAGGGCTTTGATGACCTGGTCCGCCGCCCTGCCCTCGATCTCCACCATCATGATCCCGCGCACCGGCAGTTCGACAGCGTCAGCCCGCAAAATGACCGTGTAGCCAAGAATGCCGCCGGCCTTTTCGAGCTTCTCCATGCGCGAACGAACGGTGGCACGCGAGGCCCCGAGATCCGTCGCAAGGTCGGAAATGCTCCGCCTTGCGTTGTGACGCAATAACGTCACAAGTTTGCTGTCAAAATCGTCCATGCTCAAAGCGCCTATCGAAGATACCATTTTGATAAGCCAATTCGAATAATTTGGCAAATTGAGTTGTTCAATCTGCCGCGCCTTCGTGGTCCAATCATCATAACGGAGATCAAGACATGCATTGCAAACTCATTGGCATCCCCCTGCAGGACGGCGCGGTCCAACTCGGCTGCGAAATGGGCCCAAGCGCGCTCAGGACCGCCGGTCTCGAAACGGCGCTGAGGGAACTTGGCCATGAGGTGACCGACCTCGGCAATGTCGGCATTTCGAAACTGTCCGATGTCACGCATCCGAACGCCGCGATCCGACGCCTGCCGCAGATTGTCGCCTGGATCGAACTGCTGACGGAACTCGCCTATCGCGAAAGCGGCGAAGGCATGCCAATTTTCCTGGGCGGCGATCACGCCGTCTCCGCCGGGACAGTGGCGGGCCTTGCCCGCCGGGCCGCCGAAGCCGATCGGCCGCTCTTCGTTCTGTGGCTCGATGCGCACACTGATTTCCACACGCTCGACACCACGACGAGCGGCAACCTGCACGGCGTGCCCGTCGCTTACTTCACTGGTCAGCCGGGTTTCGAAGGTTATCTGCCGAAGCTCTCCCATCCCGTCGATCTGGCCCGCGTCTGCATGATCGGCATCCGCAGCGTCGATCCGGCCGAGCGCGCCGCGCTGCGCCAGAGCGCGGTGACGGTTCACGACATGCGCGTGATCGACGAGCATGGGGTCGCGGCGCTGTTGCGTGCTTTCCTTGAAAAGGTCGCGGCGGCCAACGGCTTGCTGCATGTCAGCCTCGATGTCGACTTTCTTGAACCCACGTTTGCTCCGGCCGTCGGCACGACGGTTCCAGGCGGTGCAACCTTCCGCGAGGCGCATCTGGTTATGGAGATGCTGCACGACAGCGGCCTGGTCACCAGCCTGGACCTGGTCGAACTCAACCCGTTCCTCGACGAGCGCGGTCGCACCGCAACGCTGCTGGTCGATCTCACTGCCAGCCTGATGGGCCGCAAGGTCATGGACCGCCCGACAAGGAGTTTTTGATGCCCGTAACCGCCCACCTGAACATCGTGCCGTTCATCAGCGTCGAGAACATGATGGATCTCGTCGTCGCAACCGGCGTCGAAAGGTTTCTGGTCGAGTTGGCGGGTTACATCGAAGACGATTTTCGCCGCTGGGAAAGTTTTGACAAGATCCCGCGCGTCGCCTCCCATTCGAGGGACGGCGTGATCGAGCTGATGCCGACCAGCGACGGAACGCTCTACGGCTTCAAATATGTCAACGGCCACCCGAAAAACACGAGCTCCGGCCGCCAGACGGTCACGGCCTTCGGGGTTCTCTCTGATGTCGACAGCGGTTATCCCCTGCTTTTATCGGAAATGACTATCCTGACGGCGCTGCGCACCGCCGCCACCTCGGCGACCGCGGCAAAGTACCTGGCGCGCAAGGAGGCGCGCACCATGGCCTTGATCGGCAACGGCGCCCAGAGCGAGTTCCAGGCGCTCGCCTTCAAATCCTTGCTCGGTATCGACAGGCTGCGGCTTTACGACATCGATCCCGGTGCGACCGCCCGATGCCGCCGCAATCTCGAGAGATTTGGCTTCGACATCGAAGCCTGTACCTCCGCCGAGCAGGCCGTCGAGACAGCCGACATCATCACCACCGCGACCGCCGACAAGCACAATGCCACGATCCTGACCGACAACATGATCGGCCCCGGCGTGCATATCAACGGTGTCGGCGGCGACTGCCCCGGGAAAACGGAGATGCACCGCGACGTCCTGCTTCGCGCGGACATATTTGTGGAGTTTCCGCCACAGACACGGGTTGAGGGCGAAATCCAGCAGCTTTCATTCGACCATCCGGTGACGGAACTCTGGCAGGTCATCACCGGCGAAAAGCCGGGGCGCTCATCGGAAAAGCAGATCACGCTGTTCGATAGCGTCGGTTTCGCGATCGAGGATTTTTCCGCGCTCCGCTATGTCCGCGACCGGGTGAGCGGCTCGACTTCCATAAACCAGCTCGATCTGCTGGCCGATCCGGACGAGCCGCGCGATCTGTTCGGGATGCTGCTTAGGCGCCAGGCGCTTCTCGCCTCCGCCTGCTGACCTCCCGGGCGTTGGCAGGTTCTGCGGCTTAGAGCTCCTGCGCCCATTGATCGCTCGGCGATTGCGCTATAGATTTGCGCCGCGGCAAGCGGCCGCGCAAGCGATCAGGAGTTCTCATGCCGACTGGCACTGTCAAATTTTTCAACGACGACAAGGGGTTTGGCTTCATCACTCCGGAGAACGGAGGGGCGGATGTATTTGTGCACGTTTCTGCTCTGGAACGGGGCGGTTCTCTGAAAGAGGGACAAAAGGTAAGCTACGAGATAGGCCAGGACCGCAAGACCGGAAAATCAAAAGCCGAAAACGTTAGCGCGCTTTGATCAAGCTCGCGCGCTCATCCTAAAATCCGTCTAGCGCTGTTTCCAAGACCGTGCTCACCACTTGCCGGATCGGGCGACTGTGACCTCGATGTCGCTTTGCATAGTCTTCAGGGCACTCAAATCGGAACGCGACCGTTTTTCCGGTCGCCTCCAGATGAGCGCCCCGGCTGCCAGGCCTCCACAATGATGTAATCGGATCGGAACAACTCTTCTCTCAATTGAGTTTAGGTGCGTGGTGCCTTGTCAAGAAACATGAGGTGCAGCGATGCCATATAAATTCATGTTTGCCGGCCTGATATTAGCGATCGGCTGTACGACGGCGGTCGCCGCCATGGCCAAGAGCGATAAGGAATTTCTGAGCGACGCGATCAAAACCGACAATTCCGAAATCAGACTCGGTGACCTCGCTACGAAAAAGGGCGGCAGCGACGGTGTACGCTCATTCGCCCAGACATTAATCGACGACCATCGCAGAGCCAAGGACGATGCTACGGCTCTCGCCACGGATCTTGATGTAAAGATAACCGGCATTGTAACGACCGAGGCGCAAAACGAGATCGAAAAGCTTCAAAGCCTAAGTGGCCCCGAATTCGATAAGGAGTTCGTGAACTATATCGTCTCGACCCACGAGAAAGATATTTCCGAATTCAGGGAAAAGGCCGGTGAGGGTGGCAGGCCGGTGCCGGAACTTGCAAAGAAAATGTTGCCGACGTTGCAACAGCACCTCCAACTTGCCCATTCGCTGAGCGGGCATTGATCGCATGGCTGCTCGGGATCACGTCGGCAACGTCCGACGCGGCTTTCTTATCGCCGGAACTCATCGCCAACTCCAGTCAGCCATGCTTACCGCTGCCTTTGCGGGACCTCGTCCGGCCGGATTACAGGTGTATTGCCGACCGGCGGGGCCGGCTCGACGAAATCGCTATCGCCCGTCGAAGGTGGCTTTAATACGCCATTGCAGTCCGACAATTTTTCTGTGCCGGATTTGTTTGCCGGTCGTGAATTGTCTTCTGTCGTCGTCATATTCTGGTTCTGCTGCCGATCCGGCGCCTGGCAGCGATCCGGCTGTTTGGCGGGTGCCTGGGCAAAAGCCGATGCCGGCAGAAGCCCGATGGCACACATTACGCATATCCGCTTGGCCCGATCGAAAACCATTGTCTCAACGGAGAGCATCTGTCCCTCCTTTGTGTCACTTCCGATAAAACATATCGGAGTCGGGGATGTTCCAGACTAAGCGTTCGGGCATCATTCTTCTCGTCGCTATCGAACGTTGATCCTGATGCCGTTCACGTTGGAGATCACAATTCCGTAGGAAGCCGGTTGATCTGCAGTTTTGGCCGCTATCTTCCCGGAGGAAGCCGAAAGGAGGCAGTTCCATGGACCTATCTTCTGAAAACGTAATCGCCGTTCTCGGACCCGTCGACGAAACCTTGGTTGCCGATATCCTGGCGACAGGGGCTTCTGTTCGCGATCTGGCCGAAGCCTGGGCTTGGGTGAATGCTGACGAAGCGCTGATGAGCGAAGGACGAAAACTGCCAACCGGAAAGGTAGCGGAGCTGGTCGATCTGTTGGAGATCGATGATGAAGAGCCTTGATCGTCAGACGCCCGTCAATTTTGGCTGATCGTCCAGGAGATCTGTCATGCCGGCTCTCACACAAATGCAGACACTGGTAACGAGAGGAAGCTGCGGGATTGGCGCCGGCATCGTCAAGACCTTGGCAGAACGAGGCGCCGGCCTATCACAGCTTTGCCGAGAGGGGACAAATGGCTTGCCTTTAAGATTACGATCGGGCCACGGCAACAAAAAGGAATTGTCCCTGCCTGCTGATGCGAAACAGTATGGGTTTGTTCTGCTGACGGGACTTCGCCCACTGCTCTTCGATATCGGATGGTTGGGTTACGCTCTGGTTGTTGGCCGACACGATCACATCGCCGGCCTCAAGACCGTTGTCAGCGGCGAGACTATCAGGTGCCACGTCTTGCACAAACACTCCGGTGGTGCCCGGCGGGACACCAAGCTGCTGAAGCGCTTCCTCCGGGATAGGGCCGAGCGATAGTCCAAGCTGGTCGCCCGCTTCCGGCGTTGGCGCAATGGCACTCGTCGGTGTCTCGTCATCGGTGCGCTCGCCAATGGTTACCGTGACCTCCTGCGCAGAGCCGCCACGGTTGCTTGCGAGTGTTGCTGTCGTCCCGGGCTTTTGGTTCGTCACTGCAAGCGTCAGGTCACGGGGGCTCTGGATATCCCTGTCGTTAAAACGCGTGATCACATCACCCGACTGTACGTCTGCCTTTCCAGCGGGGCTGCCCGGATCGACGGAAGCGACCAACGCCCCCTTGCTGTCCGGTATTCCGAGCGCCCGGGCAATCGATGGGGTGACCTCCTGGAGATGCACCCCGATAAAGCCGCGCTCGATCCGGCCGGTCCGGATCAACTGTTCGACGACGGGCCGGGCGGTGCGGGATGGTACTGCAAAACCAATGCCGATGCTGCCGCCCGATGGCGAGACAATGGCGGTATTGACGCCGATCACTTCGCCCCGCGCATTGAACAGGGGGCCGCCGGAATTGCCCTGGTTGACCGAGGCGTCAGTCTGAAGAAAGTCATCATAGGGGCCGGCTTGAATGTCGCGCGAACGAGCAGAAAGCACTCCGACAGTGACGGTTCCCCCGAGCCCGAAGGGGCTGCCGATCGCGATGGTCCAGGCACCCGGCTGCAAGGCGTCCGAGTCACCCCAGACGGTCGCCGCCATATCGGGCCGCGGATCTATTTTCAGCACGGCAATGTCGGTTGCCGAATCATGACCGACGAGCCGGGCGGGCGCAGTCCGCTTATCGGTGAATACGACATGAATTTCATTGGCATCCGCAACAACATGGTTGTTCGTGACGATATAGCCATCCTTGCTGATCACAAAACCGGAGCCAAGGGCCTCTCGCACCTGTGGCTGGACCGGTGCGGAGCCGCGGCCATCGAGAGGACTGAGGAAATCGTTCGTTGGCTGATCTTCGATAATCTGCCTGGTCGTGATTGCGACTACGGCCGGTATCTTCTGGCGTACGATAGCGGTGAAGTCGTTGGGGATTTCCTGCGCTGCGACCGGAGCAATACCGGCGGCCGAGAGCATCAGAATGCCAGCAATCATGCTGACATATATTCGCTTTTTCGAACCTGCAAACATGGTTTATCACTCCCGTTTCAGTAATTTCGATGGCGCAACCGGTTAAAGTTTCCCCGACTGCTTCCGCTATTATTCAACCATCGAATTCGCAGCTGCCGCGCTCCAAACGCTGGCCCATGCTTCAAACCTGTCCGGTATTGATCCGAAAGGCCTTATCAAACCGGCGGTACGGACACGGAGTGTTCGGAACCGATCGCGGATTTGAGCCGTCGACTTCACGGAGTCTGCCGGCAAATATTATCGGTTAACGGGCGACGAGGCAGCGCCCTTTCGGTCGTATCCGTAACCAGATCCCTCCGGAAAAGTTCCCTGACGAGACTACGCCTTGCAACGAAACGATCTGCTGACCCAAATGGCCAAACGCGAAATAAATCCGGACGCGGTAGTCGCCTAACCGGCCGCTCCGCACGTCGTTCAAACGCTCTCTAAATGGAGGCTGAAATGAACCAGTGGACAAACGCCAAGCTCTGCGACGTAGCCAACCTGATCCTTGGAGCGATATTGTTCTTCTCTCCCTGGCTTTTCGCTTTCGCGGCAGGCCCGAAGTCGCAGAACTCGGCAGCCTGAACGCATCGCCGCCAGCTGCATAAACTCGTCTGCTATTGCCACTTCGGGGCAACAGTCAGCGCGAGGACGGTTGCCCTTTATATCCGTGCACAGGCCGTCGCAAGCGATCGATCCGGCACTGGCGGATGAACCCATGAGAATGCCGGCGGCTTTCATCCTGATGCGCCGATCGCCCCATAAACTGCCGCGGAGGGCATTCCCTCGCCACATTTGCCAATAACAATCGCGGCTGTCTTTTCATCCGGTGAACATGAAAGGAAGTCGTCATGGAAATTCCAGATAGCCCATTCTCGTGTCCTGTGACTACGCGTCTGCAATCAGGCCTTGAGCACACGTTTCAGAATGCATACGACGCTTTGGATTTTCTTGAGAACGAATGGCCATCGCGTCGCGGGGAACTTTGGCACAGAGCAGTTCGCAAATGCCGTGCCGCGGTGGAAAGTTCCGCACCTTCCGATATCGCCCAGGAAGCTTTCGTATCCGCTTGCCTTGAGGCGGGCATGCCCTTTGTCTGGACAGATGACATAGAATTTTCCCAGGCCCCCGCGGGGAGGAGGGCGGCCCCATCACATTGACCGGACTGTTCCTTTGAGGTGGCCCACCTCCCCTGCCCTCGTCCCCTCACTTTCGACCAGTGCGTTTTCTGCAAAAGGATGATCGCCATCCCGATTGTGCAGCAAGCGCGGTCGAAGGTGGGCATGCCCGATCTTCATGTCTTCAGGATTGCGGTTTTGGGCGGCTCGTCATTCTCATCCGGATTGGGATTCGGCTCTTCGTCGGGCAGATGGTCTGGTTCAGGCTCCTTGATGGGAGGTATCGGCGTGACTGGTGGTGGCACCGGAGGTACAGGATGAGGAATGGGTTCGACAGGATCTTGAGCCATTGCAAATCTCCTTTCTGGCCCAAACCGAGATTCTGTAATTGGGTTCCAGTGCGGAGGAGCTCATTGCTGTCTGCGCAGGTGGCCAAAGCGAAAACCGCCTGATACGGCGGCACGAACCATCATCATTTCTCCGATCGTCTCATGCGTCATGAGGCCTATGAGACGGTCCGCACCGTCTACAACGGCGATTGCTGGCACATTTCCTTGCTGCATCAATCGCAGGCTCTCTTCCAGGCTTTTGCGATAATGGATTTTTGGAATATCGACGCGCATCGCGCTTGCGACAGGCGTGTCCGGACCCTTGTCCTTCAAGCTGCGGATCATGTCGTCACGCGTCAGAAGACCTTCAAAACGGCCGTCTGAATCGACCACCGGAAATTCGCGTTGTGTTGTCGCAAGCAGCATTTCAATTGCCTCGTCGATACTCGCCGAACGATCAAGCCTTGCGAATTTGGTGACCATGACATCGCTGATCAGAATGCTGCCGGAGACCTCGCGGATCTGCGCGTTCTGCGCTTCTGCCGCCGCTGCGAGATAAACGAAGATGCCGATGAAAATCAGCAGCGGGTTATAGAAGAGGCCCGCGAAAACAAAAACGAAGGCGAGCCCTTGGCCGGTCGCCGCGGCAATCTGTGTGGCACGCGACCAGGTGAGACGCGAGGCGAGAGCGGCGCGCAGCACCCGGCCTCCATCCATCGGAAAGGCGGGGATCATGTTGAAGAAGACAAGAAAGACGTTGACGCCGGCGAGCCTCGCCAAGAAGCTGATATCCGGATCATCGACTTTGACGATCTGCTCCACTCCCACCGATGTGCCGAGCACAAGAACGATCAGCCCGGCGATCGCCACATTGACCAGCGGACCGGCGATGGCAATCAGCAGCTCCTGATATGGCTCTTCGGGCATGCGCTCAAGACGAGCGACACCTCCAATCGGCAACAAGGTAATATCCGGCGTTTTGATCCCGAAGTAGCGCGCAACGGCGATATGACCGAACTCGTGCAATACGACGCAGGCAAAGACGGATAGGATGAAGGCAATGCCCTCCCACGCAGCCGGCGCGCCGCCCATCCGATAATGCGCGAGCCATACCCAGACAAGCAGGAGCGCAAAGGTGATGTGCATGCGCACTGCCGTGCCGCCGACCGTCCCGATCTTGAAGGACCAACCCATCAGGCACTCCCTTCCGTTCTCTTTTTGCCGGCGATGACGTTCCCCGTACACCAACAACGAAGTTGCATGGCTTCCGGTTGCCTGGCGAGGATTTCGGCTGCGTCGAGCAGCGACCATCCTGGACGACGTGCCGTCCTTCCTGTTGCCGAAGCGCGGATGGAAGCGTGAATGCCGCCCAGGCGGCAAGCGCCTCCAGCGGCCCTCCGCGCAGCAAGCCCAGAGCAAAACCAACTTGGCTGGAAGCCGGACTTGGCAGAAACTGACAGAGCGCGACGAGGTCTGCATACCCCGACGCGTCAATCCATTTCCGGCGGATGACCAGCTCGTTGCGGAAATAGGCGGCTACTCCGCAGGAATTCACAGTCCGCGCACTCTCGAAATCCGATATCGGGAACCGAGAATAGAGGCAAAGAGTTAAACCCTGAACCGGCCAAGAACTGGCGAGTTGATCGAAACGTCCACCATAGGAGAGACCCCATGGCTAACCGAGCCGATCATGATCCGCGTCACCATACGCAGAAGATGCAACGGCATCTTCAGGAGACAATGGACCATCTCCGGGAAGATATCGAAAAAGTCGATGAACCTCAGTTGAAGGCGATGTTCGAGACATCCGCGGAAGTGCTGGGCGGTCTGAAGAAGGCATTCTCCGACTATGAGCAAAAAAACGAGGCCGCGTGGCAATGACTGCGGATGACCATCTTCGAACCTGAAGTTGCGGCAACTCCGCTTCTCGTCAGGAACCTAAGCCGGCTTCCCAAGTTTCGGGTGCTTGCGCAGCAATCTTCGGAGGCATCCCTTGGCTCAAGCTCAGCGCGCCGTTCCTGATGACGAAGCGAACCGCCCAACCGATCCCGAAGACGAGAACCGGGAAAGGGAGGAGCAGGCATCCGATCAGAAGGAACACGAAAAGAAACCCTCACTCATCCGCCGGCATCCCTGGAGGATCATTTTAGCGGCCATTGCGCTGATCGCGCTGGTGTTCGCGGCGTATTTCGTCTGGCTGATCTATTTCCATCCCTATGAGACCACCGACGATGCCTTTGTGGACGCCCGCAGCTTCTCGCTGGCAGCCAAGGTTTCCGGTTATATCGATGAGGTTGCCGTCCGTGACAACCAGCACGTCGCTGCTGGCGCGGTGATCGCCAGGATCAACCCGCGCGACTATCAGATTGCCGTCGATCAGGCCGAGGCCCAGATCGAATACGCAAACGCTGCGATCGCCAATGCCGCCGCCCAGATCGAGGTTGCAACCGCGGCCGTGGACGAAGCGCGTGCGCAAGAAGCCTCCACCGTGGCTGCACTGCAATTTGCCCAGGACGAGGCGACCCGCGAGCGCCGGCTCGTCCAGGGCGGAGCCGGCAGCCAACAGGCCTCGCAGCAGGCTGAGGCGAACCTGCGGCAGGCTCAGGCCGCCTATAGTCAGGCGCAAGCACGCGTCACGTCGGCAATGAAGAACAAAGTGGCTGCCGAGGCCCAGCGCAATAGCGCCGCCGCCAGCCTCAAGCAGGCAGAAACCCAGCGGGAAAGCGCTGAGCAGAATCTTAATTATACCACGCTGACCGCAGCTCAGCCCGGGCGCGTCGTGAAACTGAGCGGCTCGAAGGGCCAGTTCGTCGAAGCCGGCCAGGCGATCGCCATGCTCGTTCCAGACGAAATCTGGGTGACCGCGAATTTCAAGGAAACGCAACTCGCCGACATGCGGCCCGGCCAGCCGGTCGATCTGACGATCGACGCTTATCCGGACCACGTCCTGCACGGCAAGGTGGACTCGGTCCAGCCGGGTTCGGGCACGGCCTTCTCTCTGTTGCCCGCAGAAAACGCGACCGGCAACTACGTGAAGGTAATTCAGCGCGTGCCGGTGAAAATCGTCGTCGACCAATGGCCGACGGATGTGGGGATCGGTCCCGGCATGTCGGTCGTACCGACCGTGACCGTGAGACCAAGGAACTGACATGGCCAATGCAGCGACGACAGGCGGCGCTGGCGAAGAACGTGCGGACCGCAGCACCAATCCATGGCTGGTGGCGGTGGTCGTTGCTCTCGCCGTCTTCATGGAAGTGCTGGACACGACGATCGCCAATGTCGCGCTACGCTATATTTCCGGCGGCCTGGCGATCAGTTCCGACGAAGCTTCCTGGGTCGTCACGACTTATCTCATTTCCAATGCAATCGCTCTGATCGCTTCGAGTTTCGTCGCCCAGCGTTACGGCCGCAAGCGCTTCTATCTCATCTGCCTTGCGCTTTTTACGGTCGCGTCGATTCTCTGCGGGCTCGCCTGGAACCTGCCCTCGCTCCTGATTTTCCGGATGATCCAGGGTTTTGCCGGCGGCGGCATGGTACCGGTGTCGCAATCGATCCTCAGCGATTCCTTTCCGCCGGAAAAACGCGGTCAGGGTTTTGCGGTGTTCGGCATCGCAGTCGTCGTTGCTCCGGTGATCGGCCCAACGCTCGGCGGCTACATCTCCGACAACTTCTCCTGGCACTGGTGTTTCCTGATCAACGGGCCTGTCGGCGCCTTCGCCCTTGTGCTCGTCTATCTCCTGGTGCAGGAGCCGGAAGCGCTGCGCAAGAAGCGCGAGGAAATGCGGCGCCAGGGTATTCGTTTCGACGTAATCGGGTTTCTCCTGGTCGCGACTTTCCTCGGTGCGCTGGAGCTGGTGCTTGACCGCGGTCAGGTGGAAGACTGGTTCGACTCGACCTTCATCATCGTCACCTCCGTGATCTGCGTCTCTGCCTTGCTGGCCTCGATCCCATGGCTTCTGACTGCGAAAAATCCTGCCGCCGATATCAGGCTGCTCGCCACCCGGCAGTTCAGCTCCTGCTTTATCGTCATGCTGGCAACCGGCGCAATTCTGATTGCCACGACGCAGTTCGTGCCGCAGGTGCTGCAGCAAAACTACGGGTACACCGCCACTTGGGCCGGCCTGGCGCTGTCTCCCGGCGGTTTCGTGACCATGGTCATGATGTTCGTCGCCGGGCAGTTGAGTTCGAAAGTCCAGCCAAAATACCTGATCGCCATCGGCGCCGGCATTATTGCCTTCGCGATGTATGATGTGACCCGTTTGAACCCCGACCTGAACTTCGGTTTCTTCGTCTGGTCGAGGCTCTATCTGGGGCTCGGCCTGCCGCTCATCTTCATTCCGATCACCTCGGCGTCCTATGCCGGGCTCAGGCCGGACCAGACGGACCAGGCTTCCGCGCTCATCAATGCGGCGCGCAACACCGGTGGTTCGATCGGCGTATCGATCGCCTCCAACGTGCTTGCCCATCGCGAACAGTGGCACCAGAGCCGGCTGGTGGAGCACATCGTGCCCTCCGACCCGGCCTTTATCGAGACGATGCGGAACCTGCAGCATTTCCTTACGGAGCGCGGCTCGTCCATGGCGGATGCGCAAAACCAGGCAATCGGCCTTATCGGCGAACAGGTACGGACGCAGGCGAGTTATCTCGCCTATATCGATGTCTTCCATGTGCTTGCGGTCATCTCTGCCTGCGCGATCCCGCTGGCGCTCATCCTGCGCAATATAGATTTGAAGACCGGTGGCGGCGGTGGGGCGCACTGACGCGTTCCGCGAACGATGCAGGGTTCATTGCTGTCGCCCAGGCTCATCGCGAAGTAGAGCATTGCTCTATTCACCGAATGGATAGGTTTCCGGCATGCCACGATGATGCTCGGGGCCGAGCGGCGTCACCGCCTGGGTCTCGTCGAACCAGACATAGGCATCGAATTGCTCGGGAAGGACCGCCTGACTGTAGTGGCTCCACAGCTCTGTGTTGGGCCGGTAGATGACGCCGATGAAGCGCTCGAGCCGCGGCTCCGAGAGGCGGCGTCTCAAAGGCTCGTGCTTGCCAGGCGACAGGTCGAGGAGGAAGCGGTGCTTACCCGCCTCATGGCACAGGCGCTCGTAGCTATCGTGGCGAGAGGGATTGACACGCATGATTTGCATGTCGCCATCCCAGTCATTCGCGGCTGCCACCGTGCCGATATGGGTGCCGAAACCGACGAGGGCCGCCTCGCCTGCGAAAGCCTCTCGACAGAGTTGGCCGATGTTGAGCTCATCACGGGTTGCACCCATATCGGTAAAGCGCGCGTCGCCGATGTGGCTGTTATGCGCCCAGACGACCGCCTTGGCATCCGGTCCCTTCGCGTCCAGCAGGTGCTGCAACGTTTCGAACATGTGGGTGTCACGCAGGTTCCAGCTTTCGGCTCCGCCATAATACATGATGCGGTAATAGCGCTCCGCGGATGCGATCAGCCGCGCGTTCTGGGTGGCATCGAGAAAGGCATCGCCGTCGTTGTTCGCATAGTCGAGCCGCTTGCGCAGCAGCGCCTGGCACTGCTCGATCACCGCCTGCTCGCATTCCACATAGCCGCGGCTGAGCGCCGCCCGGCCGTAGGTGGCCGGGTTCTTCTGCCAGGGCGTCAGGCAGCCGTAGCGCTCGCGCGCCACTGCCGCCGCCTGCGGATCGACTCGATCCAGATAGTCCAGCACGGCCCCGATCGAGCCGGACATGTTGTAGATGTCGAGCCCGTAGAAGCCGGCCCGATCCTCCAGGGAATCGAGACCCGCATTGCGCTCCCGCATCCATTCGGTCAGTGCCCGAACTTCCGTGTTGCGCCACATCCAGGTCGGGAAACGTTGGAACGGAGGCTCCTCACGTTCGGACGCGGTCCGGTGTCGGACGTATCGGTCAACTCTCGCCGCATCCGGCCAATCCGCCTCAACTGCGACAATCGTGTATCCCCGATGGACGATCAGGTGGCGCGTGATTACGGCACGGGCTCGATAAAATTCAGCCGTCCCGTGGCTGGCTTCGCCCAGCAAAACCACACGTCGGTCGCCGAAGCGGTCGAACAGGCGGCCGAAGGCGGGATCGTCGAAATCCGGCAGCTCCTCGGCTGCTCCGGCAATCATCTCCGGCAGGCTCTGCTTGCGCGGCGCGCCGGACTTGTGATTGCTCGCGGCGCGCCGACCATCCTCGGACCATCCCTGCTCCCCGATCAGCGGCACGAACATCACCGCTCCGAGGTTCGATTCCTCATAGCTCGTCGCCGTGCACCGGACGACCTTGCAGAGGGTCTGGCTAAACTCCTTTCCCACGGGGATCACCAGCCGCCCGCCCACCGCGAGCTGCTCCTTCAATGCCGGCGGCACCGCCGGACCGCCTGCGGCCACCAGGATAGCGTCAAAGGGTGCGTGCTCCGGCAGTCCGCGTGTACCGTCGCCGGCGATCACGTCGATATTGCCGTAGCCGAGATCAGTCATGCGCTGTCTTGCGGATGCGACCAGAGCTTCATGCCGTTCGATTGCATAGACGCGCTCGGCGATCTGACCGATCACCGCCGCCGCATATCCGGAACCGGCGCCGACCTCGAGCACACGGTCACCCGGACGCACCTCCGCCGCCTCGATCATCGCAGCAACGATATAGGGCTGGGAGATGGTTTGCCCCGCCTCGATCGACAGCGGGGTGTCCTCATAGGCGAATTCTGCCATGCCGTCGGCAACGAAATGTTCCCTCGGCACGGTGCGCATCGCGTTGAGGACATGCGCATCCCGTATCCCGCGCCGCTTTATGTGGACCTCGACCATGTGATCGCGCACGCGCTGGTAGTCGGCCATCCCGGCCTCTCCTTTTTCCACCTTTCCCTGTCGGACGCCGAACCTGTCACCTCCTGTCACAGGACCGGTTCAGGCGCTAGCCAACAAAGATCGGGAAGCGCTCAGCATCGATCGACATAGCGGTTTCCGTTGCTGTCGCGGTAGTAGCAGCGGCCGGGTTGCCCGGCGACATTTCCGATCAGAGCGCCGGACACGCCACCCACGGCCGCACCAACCGCGGCGCCGCGAACATTGCCCGTTGCTACGCCGCCGACGACGGCACCCGTGGCAGCGCCAATCCCGGCACCCTTCTCTGTTGACGTGCAAGCTGTCAGGCACAACCCGACACAGCCGATGACCATGAACTTCTTCATTTGGATCTCCGTTCCAGTTTGCCCCCGAGGTTGGCTTGTTTCCTTGGCCGTCATGGCACGCGACAGGCCGCGCGTCGGCTTTGACTGGACCGTCACGCCGAATTTTGTAAACCGGGACGGCTGCCCGAAGTTCCAAAACAATTGAGGATGGCTCGAACGGCCTGATATCGCCAATGCATATCTGCGCGGCCCCTTATGCTCATCCGGGTTGGAAACTGGTTGGCGCACGGGGGAGTTTGAATGTCTCAGCAACGTCGGAACAATTGCTTCACACAGCGGTTCCGTCGGTTGTCTTGTCAGGAGGCCCCATGGCGGTCGATCGTTCCAACTCGCATATTCGTTCGGAGGTCGTGGATCTGATACCCGCGCTCAGATCCTTCGCGCGGCGATTTCACCGGACATCGACCGACGTCGATGATCTCGTGCAAGAGACCCTTCTCAGAGCGCTGGCGAATATCGACAAATTTCAACCGGGGACCAGCCTGAAATCCTGGCTGTTCACCATCATGCGGAACACGTTCTGCACGAAGTTTGGGCTTGCCAAGCGGGAGGTGATCGGCCTGGGAGAAGGTATTTCGCCACAGCCGTCGGTCCAGGCGCCTCAAGAATGGTCGGTTCGCGCTCGGGAACTCGAGAAAGCATTTTCGGAGTTGCCCGCTCACTATCGGCAGGCTCTGGATATCGTCTTGATCCAGGGGGAGAGCTACGAGGTTGCGGCACAACGTTGCGACTGCCCGCTCGGGACGATCAAGAGCCGGGTCAACCGTGCCCGCATCCATCTTGCCGCCCAGCTCGGAGAAAATATCTAGTCCAATATCCGCGCGCCCGTCGCGGAAGGAGACGCCGAGAGATTGGCCGCAAGGATGATAGGAACAATCCCTACCGGCTGCCGTTAGGCGCCTATTCAACCGCCGGATCTCCCAACGAAAGGCAGCCCCGATGGACAAAGGGACCTCAAGCTCCGCCCTCCCGACCTGCGCAATCTCGCTCAACATCAACGGCACGAACCGCGTGCTTGATATTCACCCATGGGTCACGTTGCTCGATCTGCTGCGTGGTCCGATGGAGTTGACGGGCACCAAGAAAGGCTGCGACCACGGCCAGTGTGGCGCCTGTACGGTCCTCATTAACGGCGAACGGATGAACGCATGCCTGAAGCTCGCCGTGTCAATCGACGGCGCCGAGATCACCACGATCGAAGGGTTGGGAACGCCGCTAGACATGCATCCGATGCAAAAGGCCTTCGTGGAGCACGACACTTTTCAATGCGGTTACTGCACGGCCGGCCAGATCTGTTCCGCTGTCGGCCTTGTCGCCGAAGGCCGCGCTCACAGCCGCGCCGAAATCCGGGAGCTGATGAGCGGCAATCTCTGTCGCTGCGGCGCCTATACCAATATCGCCGATGCGATCGAGCATGTCTTCGACCAGGAAGGTGTAACACCTCTGCGGGAGGCTGCGGAATGAGACCGTTTTCCTATACCCGCGCCGAAACCGTGCAGGATGCCGTTATCGCGCTTGCGGCAGATCCGGGCGCGCAGCTTCTCGCCGGCGGCACCAATCTGGTCGATTTGATGAAATACGACGTCGCGCACCCGACTGCGATCGTCGATATCAACCGGCTGCCCCTGAAGGAGATCGAGGATCTGCCCGGCGGCGGCCTGCGCATCGGAGCGCTCGCCAGCAATTCGGCCGTGGCTTACGACGAGCGCGTCAAGGAGCGGTATCCACTGCTCTCCAGCGCCATTTTGGCGGGCGCCTCTCCCCAGCTTCGCAATGCCGCCACCACTGGCGGAAACCTGCTGCAACGCACCCGTTGCTACTATTTCTATGATCCCTCCACGCCCTGCAACAAGCGGGAACCAGGCTCCGGCTGTTCCGCGATTGGCGGAACCAACCGCATTCACGCCATCCTCGGCGCAAGCGACAAGTGCATCGCCACCCACCCCTCGGATATGTGTGTGGCGCTTGCGGCGCTGGGTGCAACGGTGGAAGTCGAGGGACCCGACGGACGGCGTGATCTTGCCATGACAGACTTCCACCGGCTTCCCGGCGATCAACCTGAGCGCGACAATACCTTGGCCCCGGGTGAGATGGTGACGGCCACCCGCCTCGAAGGCAATCATTTCGCCCGCCACCATACCTATCTGAAACTGCGCGACCGTCTTTCCTACGCGTTCGCGCTCGTTTCGGTCGCGGCCGCCATCGATATCGCCGAGGGTAAAATCGTCGACCTGCGCGTGGCACTGGGCGGGGTCGCCCATAAACCTTGGCGCGATACGTTGGCGGAGGCGGAGTTCGCCGGACAGCCGGCGAACGAGGATACTTTCCGCGGCGTCGCCGGGCGGCTCCTTGCTGCAGCCAAGGGCCAGGGCGGCAATGATTTCAAAATTCCGCTCGCGGAAAAGGCGATCGTCCGAGCCCTCAGACAGGCCGCCTCCGGCACGCCGCAGGATCAGGTCGTCAAAGCCGTACAGTGAGGAGGCAGGACCAATGCTGAACGAAACCAAAGTCGTCGGGCTTCCGTTTTCGCGTATCGACGGCTCCCTGAAAGTCAGCGGCAGCGCCAAATACGCCGCCGATCATGGTGGTCACGGCATGCTCCATGGCTACGCAGTCCTTTCGACCGTCGCCACCGGCCGGATTGTCGAAATTGAAACCGGCCTGGCGGAACGCTTCCCCGGCGTCATCAAGATCTATACCCACGAAAACCGGCCGAAGACTGCCGAGGACGACGACAAATGGAAGGACGCGGTCGCTCTCCCGGGTCATCCCTTCCGGCCGCTTGAAAACGACCGTATCCTCTATGACGGCCAGCCGATCGCCCTGGTCGTCGCCGAGAACTTCGAGGCCGCACGCGACGCGGCTTCACTGGTGCGTGTGCGCTACGTTGCCGAGGAACCGCATACGGATCTCGGCCGTGAACAGACGCGTAGCTACGTTCCCCCTCAGCCACGCAGGGAGGAGTTCGTTCCGCCCGAGCCGCGCGGCGACCCGCAGGGCGCCTTTGCCGATGCTCCTTTCAAGATCTCCAGCGAATACAGGCTGGAAGGCGAATATCATAACCCGATGGAACTCTTCGCCTCGACCGTGCTGTGGGAGAAGGAGGGCTTTCTCACCATTCACGATAAGACACAGGGCTCGCAGAACTCGCGCGATTACGTCTGCAACGTCTTTGGGCTCGATCCGGAAAAGGTGACGGTGAAGAACAGTTTCGTCGGCGGCGCTTTTGGCTCCGGCCTGCGCCCGAAACATCAGCTTTTCCTCGCCGTCATGGCGGCTCTGGATCTGAAGCAGTCCGTCAAGGTGGAAATGAGCCGACGCGAGATGTTCTATCTCACCTGGCGCCCCGCGACGATCCAGACCGTCTCGCTAGCCGCGGACCGGGAGGGCCGGCTTTTGTCGGTCATGCACCATGCGCTGCAGGCGACGTCTCGTTACGAGGACTATCAGGAAAACGTCGTCAACTGGTCGGGCCTCGCCTACAGATGCGACAATGTCAGGCTCTCCTACGGGCTGGCCGAACTCGATGTCTCGACGCCAGGCGACATGCGCGCGCCGGGAGCCGCGACCGGGGTTACCGCCCTTGAAACCGCGATGGATGAACTCGCCTACGAAGTCGGCATCGATCCCGTCGAACTCCGACTGCGCAATTTCGCCACGCGAGATCAGAACCAGGACAAACAGCTCACCTCCAAGGCGCTGGACGCGTGTTATCGCGAGGGCGCCGCGCGCTTCGGCTGGAACGGCCGGTCCTTTGCGCCGCGCTCGATGCGCGACGGCAACGACCTCGTCGGTTGGGGCATGGCGACCGGCATCTGGGAGGCAACAATCATGCCGGCGGAGGCCAAGGTTCGGCTGTCGGCAGACGGCAAGGCCGTCGTTTCTGCGGCTGCATCGGACATCGGCACCGGCACCTATACGATTCTCGGCCAGGTCGCCGCCGAGGCACTCGGCGTACCGCTCGATGATGTGAACGTCTTCATAGGTGATTCCAGCCTGCCGAAAACCGGCGTCGAAGGAGGCTCATGGACCGCGGCCTCCAGCGGTTCGGCTGTTCAGGCTGCCTCGGACGCCGTGCGCAACACGTTGTTGAAGCACGCCAAATCGATGCCGAATTCACCCTTCGGACAAGCTTCGCAGGATGAGGTCGCTCTTGCGGAGGGCCGCCTCGTGCTCGATCGAAACCACCAGGCGGGCGTTTCGATCGGCGACATCATGGACGCTGCCGGCGTTTCCTTTATCGAGGAACACGGCAAGGTTGCACCCGATCAGGAACAGGCCAAGAAATTTATCAGCTACACCCACTCTGCCGTGTTCGTCGAGGTGAAGGTGGATGAGGAACTTGGTGTGCCACGGGTGACCAGGATCGTCTCGGCCGTCGCCGGCGGCCGCGTCCTAAATCCCAAGACGGCCCGCAGCCAGATCCTTGGCGGTGTGGTAATGGGGATCGGCATGGCGCTGCACGAGGAAGGAATGGTCGACCATCGCACCGGTCGGATCATGAACCACAACATCGCCGAATATCACATGCCGGCCCATGCGGATGTCGAGGACATCGAAGTGATCTTCGTCCATGAGGAGGATGACAAGGTGAGCCCGATTGGCGCCAAGGGCCTCGGCGAGATCGGCATCATCGGTGTCGCCGCAGCCGTCTCCAACGCGATCTTCCACGCGACTGGCAAACGCATCCGTCACTTCCCGATCACGATCGACAAGATCCTGGAAACCAACGAAGAGGTCAGGCGATCCGCATGACCTCTTGAATCTCGGCGGCCAATAACCAAATCGATTCTGCTTCTTTTTCATCCGGCATGTGAAAGGAGGAGATCATGAACATCCCGGAAATGCCGTTCCGCGCCCCGGTGAACATCCGGCTGCCGAACGGCCTGGATCATACTTTTCACAACGTCTACGACGCGTTGGACTTTCTCGAGAACGAATGGCCGCTCAAGCATGGCGAGCGGTATGACCGCGCCGTCCACAGATGCCGGGCGGCACTGAAGAGAATAGCGCCCGTCGAGATCGCGCGCGAAGCCTTCATTGCCGCATGCCTTGAAGCCGGCATGCCGATGGTGGTGGTTGCAGCTGGAACGTCGTCTTCGGCCAAAGCGCCCCCGATGCCTGTTTCCGCCTAACCAGCCATCCGTGGTGGGGCGGCTGGTTTCCGCCGCCTCCCCATCCCAACCATTGCGGTTGGCCGACATTTTCATTGGAAATGCCGTTCTGGCGGTGCTTCGGCACCTGTGTCACGGATGGCGCCATCCGAAGCGAAATCAACCTACTCCGTACGCTATCTGACCAAAGTCTTCGATGCGTCATTTTTTATTTCAAGCGTGCCTGAACGGGCATAGAATTCGTCTGTCGGCTGCAGGAGGATTGCAATGCAAGCCCGAGAATTCGACAGGAATGTGATGACCATGCATGACGTCGACGTCATGCGCAACGCGGTCAGCATGGCCGTTTCTTCTCCCGAAACGGCGGATATCGATCCCGAAGCCATTGCCAGGATCGTGTTCTGGTTTTATCGCCGCGGACTGGCCGATCCTGAAAAGCTCAGCGACATCGCCGTTTTTCTGGCAAGTTCCCGCGCTTTCATTCCTTCCGATAGAGGTTCCCACCATCATCAGTTGACCGGCGGAGCCGACGTGCCGGATTTGCTTCAGTCAATCCTGCGGAGCAGACGGCGTAATCCTACCGCTTGAATAGGTCAAAGGCCGGGCCGTCCACAGGCGAATTGCGCGCGCGTATGAGCAGCTGTTCAAATGATCACCCGGTGCTTGAGTAATGCATTTCGGCGGCCGGGAACGTGCACTCCTTCACCGCCTTGACGAACTCGTCTGGATCACAGGGCCGACCCATTTGCATTTAGTTCCCATCAAAGAATGGTTTGTGCCCTCGTCCGCTCGACGGAGTGCACGATATAGGGGACGCCCGACTTTGCGAGTATTTCGGCGATGCGTCGCATGGCTCGTCCCGCAGCCGGGTTTCGATTATGGCAAGCTCAGGTGTTCTCCTGAAGCAACTCGATCGCCGCAGCGCATGACGAATGGGCGCTGATGCTGTCAAATCCGGCCTCGCGAAGCAATTCCTCCATGTACACGGCAATCAGAGCCTGCGGATCGTGATGGTGTCTCCTTCGGACTTGATGAACCCGTTGCCTCCCGGGGGTCGGCTCCGGCTGGGGGCGAAATGACACGTCAAGCTTTTGACGCGGTTGGCCGCTTGGCAAATCGCCAATTGATAGGCTTGCTGCCTTACGCTTCCGGTATCCCCCGGTGTAGCGCTTCCGTCGTCACAAGCCCGGCAATCTTCTCGGATAGCGCCGGATCCGATACAGCCCGAGCGAGAGTGACACCACCGGTGAGAAGGGCGAGTAATACAATGGCCCGATCTTCTCGCGAAGTACCTTCACGATCACCTGGAGCACCTTCTGGGAGACCAGCAGCGATTTCCGCGATGAGGCGCTGCAATTCTTCGGTATAGGCATCTCGGGTTTCGTTGTCGGTACGCATGACGTCGGCCGACAAGCTCGGCAACGCGCAGCTTTCACCGAGATCGCATGTCCGCTTGTATCCCAGATAATAGGTGACGAAGTTTTTCAGCCAGCCCTGTTGGTGTTCGGCCTTAAGGGCCGATATTCCCAGCCGCAAATCTTCCAGGCCAGTAAGGACGGCAATGCGGAAGGCTTCGCTCTTGGATCGAAAGTGCCCGTAGAAGGCACCGTTTGTCACTCCTGCTGCCTTTGTCAGCGCGTCGATGCCCGCGCCACCATATCCTTCTTTACGAAACATCTGCCCAGCGGCGGCGATGACTTTCGCCTGGGTACGCTTCTTATGTTCAGCGGTGTAGCGCATATAAACCTCATAAAGAGCAAACGCTCTTTTTATCTTGATTAGAGAGTTGCCACTCTCTAATGATAGAGAGCGTTCGGTACATATCGCACCCGGACATGTCGAAAACAAGGAGAGACCATGCCCATCACACTGACCATACCGGAAGGCCTGCTGTCGCCTGCCGCGCAGGCGGAGGCCTTTGCAGGGCTGACGGAGGCCGTCCTTGAGGTCTCCGGCCTCAACGGAAATGCGTTCATGACTTCGAATGTTGTCGGCTCGATAAACGTCCTTCCTAAGGAGCACGTTCTTGTGGCCGGGAAACCAGCAGAAGCAGCGTTCATCGAACTGAAACTGCCAGAGATCGCACTGGCGACGGCGGAAGCTAAGCGGGCCTTTATCGAGAAGGCAACCGATGTGGTCGAACGAGCCGCAGGCGGGCGGCTGCGACGCGAATATATTTGGTCGAACATCGTCTATGCACCTGACGGAGCCTGGGGGATTGCTGGCCGTAGCTATGACAACGATGACCTTATACGCGCCATCACCGGGTCGGCTGCGTAACCACATTGGACATCAGAAAAGCCGGGCCGGAAGGCCCGGCAGCAGTAGGAGTTTGAACCATGCAACTGGCCAACTATCTCTTCTTCACCACGCAGTGTGATGCTGCGCTCACCTTCTATACGGAATGCGGTCTTGGTGGGGTAACCATGTTGATGCGCCACGGAGATCACGGTGTTCCACTCGCCAGCGAGGGGATGAAGGGTAAGGTGATGCATGCCCGTTTCGAGGGACCAGGAATTCTATTCTTCGCCTCGGACAATCACGACGCCGAGCCGATGAGAGGTTCGGCTCATATTCTCATCATGGACGATCGGGGCCGGACTAACGACCTGTTTGCGAAGCTGACGGCTGGCGGTAAGGTGACGACACCACTCGCGATGCAGCCTTGGGGGAGCTACTATGGCAAGCTCACGGATAGGTACGGGGTCCAGTGGATGCTGGATTGCAAAGTTTAGGGTCTTCAAGGCGATAGCGCTGGACGATGCTGGTCATTGTATTCTTGCTGATGCAGAGATCGTGGGCGATCCAGCGGTAGCTGCGGCCTCCTGCTACGAGCGCCAGAACTTTCGACGCAAGCCGATCCGATTTGGGGCGCTGTCCGGTCTGGCGGCCGAGGCTCTTGCCGCGCGCCTTCGCGGCGGCGAGGCCGGATTTCAGCCGCTCGCTGATGAGGTTGCGTTCAAATTCCGCAATGCCGGAGAGAAAGGTCGTCAGCATCCGGCGATGCGGAGACGACAGGTCGAATGCCATGCCGTTCATGGCGATAACGCAAACCTTCCAGCTTTCCAGTTCTCGTAGGGCATTGAGAAGGTCGATGGTCGAGCACACCCAACGCGAAAGCTCGGTGCCAGGACTGCGCATCCGCGACTTGCCTTCGAAGCGCCTTTACGTATTCAATCCCGCAGCGACACCCAAGGATTTGCGCAAATTGGCCGGTGGCAAGATTCGCGAGGAATTGATCATCGCGAACTGACCCGACCTGTTCCGCTGCGCCGCGACCATGGCATCCGGCAAGATCAAGCCGAGCCAGTTGCTCCGCAAGCTTGCCTCCTATCCACGCCAGAACGATCTGGTGATTGCGCTGCGCGAGGTTGGCCGTGTGGAGCGGACGCTCTTTATCATAGCGTGGATCCCCGACACGGAGATGCAGCGGCGCGCCCAGATCGGCCTTAACAAGGGCGAGGCTCACCACGCTCTCAAGAATGCGCTGGGCATCGGTCGCCAGGGTGAAATCCGTGACCGAACCACTGAGGGGCAGCATTACCGGATAGCAGGCCTCAACCTGCTTACCGCAATCATCAGGGACGATGGATCAAGGCTAGTCCTTTGGCGCCTGCCGGGCAAGCTTGGTACGTAACGTACCAAGTGCCGGAAATGCAGCCATCAGGGAGGGCGGAATGCCATATCGGTCGCGTATCCTTTGTCCGCTACCGTACGGGAACGACATGTCCGGCGATCGGGTTATTCTGCGCAGGAGGGAGCTGTGAATGACTATCATCCCGAACCTGCCGGACCGGAATATGCAGGAAGACAGAAGTCCTCGGATCGATGACCTCGCCCCGGATGTCCATCGCATGGCGCGCCGATTTCTTCACTCGAAGAAGGGATCAGGTGATCTTGCCGAACGGGTCATCTTGCGAGCGAAATGCGAGCTTCCTCCGGGGCAGGACCGCGACGTTCTTCGGCTTCACGTGTTCAGGATAATGTGTGAAATATTCATCGCCGACGTTGCAGCGTCGCGAGGCCGGAAACCTAGTGTCTGACGCCGCTGTCGTATTGCCGAAGCAGTTCCTCGACGATCTCTTTGATATGCTTTGGCTTGGAACCGAGCACATACGACCCAGTACGCTCCGGTCCCTGCTGCTCCGTCACGACAAAAAGAAAAGGAACCGAAGCAGCTTCAAGCTGCTCCGATATCCGGAACATCAGATTGGCGTCTTCGGTGGCATCGATCAGCACGCCGTGGGCGGCATGCACAAGCCGCATTTCGAAAGCGGGCGGCAGCACGGGTCCCTGCAACTCTATTCCTGCTTGCTCCCAAGCATCGCGAGTGCCGGAAGAAACAAGGTTCTTGTTGCCGATGACGATCATCGTGTACTGGCTCACCTGTTATCCCGCTTTACGTGTCGCCCCGTGCAACCCCGTTCTACCGCCGCAAACTGTGGGGAAGACCGGAAGTTCGCTGCACAGGCACACAATTTTCGCGGCTCCGCAATCGGCGTGGAGCGCGGCCTGACTGCGTTGAGATTTTAAATTTGGCCGCTTTGAATAATTTTGACCCGTCGGCGCGCCTTTGGGTCTGGAAAAGTCTCTGACGGGTTTGAGATCGTGTGCCTCTGCAAAGTTTGAGTTGACGGCTTTCGATGGCGAGGCGACAGTTGCAACTGACAGCAAGGCAGGAGAAGAAGGATGGACGAAACGGACCGTTGGCGCCACATGGCAAGCGCACCGAAGGACGGTAGTCGGATCCTGGTTACGATCCGCCCCTCCGAACAGGGGCCGGCAGAAGTTGACCTCGCCTATTGGTCGAATGGCGATCAGTTCGGTGGAGAAGGCTGGCGCGCTTCTGATTCCTCGCCCGGGCACATCATCGAATATGCCGAGCCGGAATTGAAGTGTTGGATGCCGATGCCTTCGGCCAACCTCAACCGGTTTTCGATGCCCTCACCCTGGGAAGGCACCGACGGACAGCAGTTCGACGGATCAGGGATTTAGAGATTTGCGGCAAAACACGTCCCGTTAACCGGGCGCCTGGTGTCTTGAGCGAAGAAAATCCATCAAGTCGCTGGCAGGCTTGGACAAAGGGCGGCGGATTGAAGCGATCTGCCGCACATCGAAGCCCAATTCATCTCCGGCCAGATCGACCTTGACCAGCTCGCCACGCTCGAGATCAGCCGCTACGCTTCGTTCCAGCGAACAGGCAATGCCGACACCGGCAACAACGAACTCGCGCAGGAACTGGTACTCGGTCGCCTGCGCCGCGACCTTCACGTGGCTGATACCAGCGTTCGCCAGGAGCTTCGAGACGCCGCGTCCAAACAGCGAAGAGGGCGGAGGGCCGACGAAGTCATAACGTGCCACGTCCTGCGGCTTGACGCGCTTGCGGTGGGCAAGGGGGTGGTTTGGCGAGGCGATGAGAACCAGCTTCTCCCGGCCGATGGTTTCAGCCCGGACGCCGCGAAGGTCTTCATTGCCCAGAAAGCAGCCGACGTCGGCCACGCCATCGCGAACCTCGGAAAAAACATCCTCCTGTTTGCCGATCCTCAGAACGAGCTGGATATCCGGCCGCGCGATCGCAAAGTCCGTCAGATCTTTTCGCAAAACAAAATTGGCGAGGCTTCGCTGGCAAGATAGAATCACCTGCTGACCGGTCTCGCCTCGGATTTTCACGACATCCGCGCGCATGTCGTCGGCCTCGGCCAGGAATTCGCGCGCATGTTGCAGCACGCTTTGGCCGATCTCGGTCAGCAGCGGCTTGCGGCCCCGGCGCCGCACGAAAATCTGCCCGCCGATTTCCTTCTCGATCGCCATGATATGGGCGCTGACCGATGGCTGTGCGATACCGAAACGGTCGGCGGCAGCCGCGAAGCTCCCCTCCTCGACCACTGCAACCAGGACTTCCATGCGCCGGAGCGTGATATTGAACATGGTGATAACCTATAGCCTATAGGCTATCAAACCTAAAGCCCCCAAACCCGTTGCTAGTTACCGTTCGAATGGATCAAATGCTGTTCGAGGATGAGGAATGACATGAACAATCTCACTGGGAGCCTGACGCTTTAACGTCAGCCGGAGTGTTCCTGCCACCGCTGCCGAGGTCTCGGCCCAATCCGCAAAGATTAAAGCATTCCGCATGGGTTCCATGCGGACAGGAGGACGCATGAATATTGTCGGAATTGATATTGGCGGCACGTTTACCGATCTCGTCGGTTATGTCGACGGCAAGATCGTAACGTCGAAGACCTCGACCGTGCCTGCCGATCCGACCCAGGGCATCGCCCGCAGCCTCGAGCTTGCGAACTGCGATCCCGACCAGCTTAACGAGATTCTTCACGGCTCGACGATCGCCATCAACACGGTGCTGGAGCGCAAGGGCGCCCGTACCGCGCTGATCACCACGAGCGGTTTCCGCGATGTCTATGCGATCGGCCGCTCGAACCGCATCCAGGCTTTCAACCTGTTTTTCAAGCGTCCGCAGCCTCTGGTGCCGCGCAGCCTGACCTTCGAAATTCCGGAACGTATCCTTGCTTCCGGCGAGGTTCAGGACCCGCTCGACGAGAAGGCGGTCGCCGCGGTCATCGCCGAGATCGAGGCCGCCGGTGTTGAATCCGTTGCCATCTGCCTGCTGCACTCCTGGGCCAATCCGGACCACGAGCGTCGCGTCGGTGACATGCTGCGCAAGGCGCTGCCGAATATCTTCGTGACGCTCTCGCACGAAATCCTACGCGAATATCGCGAATACGAGCGGTCCTCGACCACTGCGCTCAACGCCTTTGTCGGCCCTCGCGTCGAAGGTTACCTGAAGCGCCTCGAAACCTATCTCCGCTCCGGCGCCTTCGACGGAAAGATCCATATCATGCGATCGAACGGCGGCGTGATGTCGATCGGCCAGGCGCAGGAACAGCCCGTATCGATGATGGAATCCGGCCCGGTTGCCGGCATGATCGGCGCCGGACGTCTGGCCAAGCTGCTCGGCCTCAAGCGCTGTATCGGTTTCGACATGGGCGGCACGACCGCAAAGTCGAGCCTGATCACCGATGGAGCGCCTGCTATCGAAACCGGTTACGTGATCGGCGAAGAGGCTGACGGCCAGCCGATGCAGTTGCCAGTTGTCAACATTGTCGAAGTCGGTGCCGGCGGCGGCTCGATCGCCTGGGTCGACAATGCGGGCGGTCTGCACGTGGGTCCCCAGAGCGTCGGCGCCGATCCTGGCCCTGCCTGTTATGGCAAGGGAGCCGACTTGCCGGTCGTCACCGACGCCGACCTGATCCTCGGCCGCATCAATCCGCAGCGGTTCCTGAACGGCGGCATGCCGCTCGACAGAGCGGCTTCCGAACAGGCAATGCTGAGCAAGGTCGGCAACACGCTGAAGCTCAACCCGGTCGAGGCGGCGCTCGGCGTGGCGAAGATCGCCGATAGCTCCATGTCGTTGTCGGTCCGTGCCGTCTCGATCAACAAGGGCATCGATCCGCGCGATACGGCAATGATCGCCTTCGGCGGCGCCGGCCCGCTGCATGCGATCGCCATCGCCCGCGAAATCTACATTCCGCTGGTGATCATCCCGAAACTGCCAGGCACCTTCTCGGCGCTCGGCATGCTGATGGCCTCCTGGCGCCAGGATTTCGTGCAGACCTTCATCGGCCGCGTCGGTGAACTTTCCGAGGCCGGCGTCGAGAAGGTCTATGCCGAACTCGTCGCCAGCGGCCGCGAGCAGATGAAGCGGGACGGCATCGCCGAGAACGAGGCGGATCACCGCTTCTTCGCCGATCTGCGTTATGTCGGCCAGGAACATGCGATCTCGATCCCGATCGAGAACACCGGCATGCTGTCTGGCGATACCAGTGAGGTCCGCCGCCGTTTCGATACCGAGCACGACCGCCGCTACAGCCAGTCGGCGCCGACCGAAGCACTCGAAATCGTCAGCCTGCGCCTGGTCCTGACCGCCGCCCGCACCGACAACGTTGCCGAGGAATGGCTGTCCCGTCCATGGGAGCCGGAAGCGGAATCCGAGGTCGGCAGCCGCGATGTGGTGTTCGACAATCCGGCAAGGCCGCTCAAGACGGCGATCTACTGGCGCCCGGCGCTGCCGGCTGGCTTCAAGCTCACTGGCCCTGCCGTCATCGAAGAACCGAATTCCACCATCCTGATCCATCCCGGCGACGAAGTGGTCGTCCATGAGGCAGGCCATCTGCTGGTGACGCTCGCCAGGCAGAGCGAGGAATAAGAACATGACCCCGATCAAGAACGATCCGATCACCGTTGAAGTCGTCCGCAATGCGATCGTCGCCTATGCCGACGAGATGGCAGAGGCGCTCTGCAAGTCCGCCTACAACATGATGATCTACGAAGTCCGCGACTATTGCTGCGGCCTGATCGACACGACCGGCCGGATGATCTCGCAGAACCGCGGCGGCCTGCCGATATTCCTCGCCGACCTCGGCATCGCCGTCGAGGACGGCATCAAGAAATACGGGCTGAAGGGTTTCGAAGAGGGCGACGTCCTCGTCATGAACCACGGCCATATCTGTGGCCAGCACCTGAACAACGTCGTCGTCTACGCGCCCTGCTTCCATGACGGTGAATTGATCGGCTTTGCGGCCAACCGCGCCCATTGGGTGGATATCGGCGGCGGCCGCCAGGGTTTCGGCTCCAACGCGACGACCGACATCTATTCTGAAGGCCTGCAGATGCGGTCCCTGAAGATCTACAAGGCCGGTGAGCTCAACGACACGCTCTATCAGATCATCCAGGACAATATCCGTTATCCGGATGCCAGCCTCGGCGATCTGCGCGCCCAGGTCGCGTCCTGTCAGATCGGCGCCAAGCGTTATGCCGAACTGGTCGCCCGTTATGGCCGCGGCGTCGTGGAAAGCTGCGTCGAGACCATCTGGGACCAGACCGACAAGGCCGCGCGCCAGGTGATCGAGCGCATTCCGGACGGCACCTATTCGGCCGAGAGCTTCCTCGACAACGATGGCCGCGATCTCGCGACGCCACTCAGGATCGCCGTCAAGGTGATCGTGTCCGGCTCGACCATCACCGTCGATTTCCATGGCATGCATCCGCAGGTGAACGGCCCCTTGAACTCCGGCCGCTCGGGCGGCATCGCGGCCGCCCGCGTCGCCTTCAAGGCGCTCACCTCGCCGGAACTCGACGTCAACGAAGGCTGCTTCCGTGCCCTCAATGTCGACCTGCCGGACGGCACGATCCTTTCGGCCCGCCCACCGGCCGCACTCGGCCAGTGGAGCATCGCGCTGCCGACCGTGATCGACACGATCCTCAAGGCGCTGGCGCCGGCCGTGCCGGAGCTGATCCCGGCCGCCCACAAGGGCGACATGGGCGGCTGCTCCTTCTTCGGCTTCTACGACGACGGTTCGCGCTTCCTGCTGATGAACATCTTTGGCGGTGGCTGGGGTGGTCGTCCGCATGAGGACGGCGAATCCGCGGCCGTCTCGGTCTGCCAGGGCGACGTACGCAACACGCCGGTCGAGCTGCAGGAGATCAAATATCCGTTCATCGTCGAACGGCATGCCCTGCGGCCGGATTCCGGCGGTGCCGGCGAGCATCGTGGCGGTCTCGGCATCGAGCTCACCTATCGCTGCCTGCGCGCCTGCCGCGGCAATATCAATTTCGACCGCACCGTCACCCCGCCCTGGGGCCTGCATGGCGGCCATACCGGCGAGGTCAGCGTGGCGATCATCGATCGGGCCGACGGCACGCAGCTGCGGGTCAACAAGGCGACCGATGTTCACTTCACGCCGGGCGACCGGATCACTTTCCTTACCGCCGGCGGCGGCGGTTACGGCGATCCGGCCAAGCGTTCACGCACCGATCTGGAAGACGATATCGCCAATGGTCTGGTCTCCAGAGAAGCGGCAGTCCGCGACTACGGCTATGCCGAACCGCAGATGCCGCGGCGCCTCGCAGTGAACGGTTGAGGACATGGCGATGATCGGCGAAATCCGCAAGAAACGGTTGATCGAGGCGATGCTGGAGGCGGGGCTCGACGGCCTCGTGCTTTACGGCAATGCCTGGCAGAACGACTACCTGCGTTATGCCGCCGATTTCGGCATTCTCGAAGGCGAGGGCCTGGCGGTCGTCACCCGTGACGGTGACGTGACCCTTTATCTCGATGACGAACTGGAAGGCGAACGCGCCGCGGTCGAATGCCCCGAGGTCAAGACCGTCGTTGCGGACGACCTGATCGGCACGGTGTCCGGCGTCATCGGTCGACTCGGCAATAGCCGCATCGCCGCCGGCCCGAAGCGGCATCTGCCCTACGGGCTTGCCGCCCAGCGCGGCGACCTGCGCTTCGAAGACGCGACGGCTCTGGTCGATCGCCTGCTGATGGTGAAATCTGCTGATGAGCTGAATGCCGTGCGCAGCGCTGCACGGCTGGCGGATGAAGGCTACACCGTGTTCCGCAATGCCGCCGCCGTCGGCAAGAAGGACTATGAGCTGATTGCCGAGATCGAGTCCTTCTTCCGCAATGAAGGCGTCGATGACAATTTCATGATCATCGGCGTCGGCGGTCCGGAAGTACGCGGCATGGCGCCGCCGCTCGGCAAGATCCTGAAGCCCGGCGACCTGGTGACGACCGAGCTTACCCCTTGTGTCAACGGCTATTACGTCCAGATCTGCCGCACGCTGGTCATCGGCGAGCCGAATGAGGCACAGCGGAAGGTCTTCGGAATCTACAATGACGCTCTCGAAGCTGGGCTTGCCGTCGTGAAGCCGGGCGTTACCGCGGCCGATATCGCCCGGGCGGAAAACGACATTTTTCGCGCCCATGGTTTGGGCGAATATGTGACCAGCGAATATACCCGTGTCCGGGGTCACGGCCTGGGGCTCTTCCCGGATACCAAGCCGCATATTCTCGAAGATGTGAACACGGTGATCGAGGAAGGCATGTCGATGATCGTGCACCCGAACACATATAATCCCGAGATCGGTTATTTCGTGCACGGCGACTCGCTGATCGTCCGCGCCGACGGTCCGGAAATCCTGACGAAGACGCCGCGCGAACTCTTCTCGGTCGGCGCCCGGAGGATAGCGGCATGAGACACGGTCTGATCCTGTGGCGCGAGGACGAACTCTCCCTCGCGGACGTCACCGCCCGGCAAGTCCGCCTGCAGCAGGTGATCGCCGCTGCCGGTCTCGATGGCGTGCTGATCTATACCAATCACGTGCGCTCCGCCGGTGTCACCTGGGTCTCCGGGTTTACACCCTATTGGTCTGACGGCTTGGTCCTGGTCCTACGCGACGGCCTGCCGATCTTCCTGACGGCGCTGTCGAAACGCGTCGGCGAGTGGGTCAAATCCGTGGCCCCGACTTTCGAAGTGGCCCACTCGCCCTTCCCCGGCAAGCTTGCTGGCGAACGCCTGGCCCAGCTCGGGGCGAAACGTCTCGGCGTCGTCGAACTCGACCGTATGCCGGGGGGCGTGGTCGATGAAATTCTGTCCGACCTGCCGGTCGAACTCTCCGATGCAACGGAGCTTTTCACGGCGGTTCGCGGAAAGGCGGACCGCGCCGAACTCGATCTCGTGCGCCGCACGGACGATATCGCCCGCGAGGCGTTCAAGGCGGGTGATATCAAGGGCAGATTGGCCGGCGATCTCACCGGTCCGGTCGAACGGGCCGTGCGGCTTGCCGGCGCCGAGGAATGTTACGTTGCCGTCGCGCCCGATCTTTCCAAGGATCGCCGTTTCATCCGCACCGGCAGGCAAGAACTCGGCCGCACTTTTGCGGTGCGCCTGTCGATCGCCTATAACGGCGTCTGGGTTCGCCGGATCGAAACATTCTCCGCCGTTTCCGAAATCGCCGCGCGCCTTGCCTCCGTGAGCGCCGAGCTGGACAGGGTGTCTCCCGCTTTTCCCGCCAATGGCTCGATTTCGGCTTTCCGTCTGCCTTATGGTGCCGAACTGATCGACTGGCATCTCGAAGCGCCGCACGGCACCCGGCCGCTGAAGGTCGTGGCGGATGCGCAAACGCCGCTTGCCGCGCCGGTCCCCTACGGCATCCTAACGACGGCCTTCACCCTCGATGGCGAGACGATCGTCGCGTCGCGTCCAGTCGGGCTTGGCAATAGTTCAATGCGGGAGGCGGCTGAATGAACGCACGCGACCTCGTTTCCCTTCTCCTGACGATCGATAGCGGAGATCAGAAACTCCGCGATCTCGTCAACCTCCATACCGTCGACGCGCTGGCATGCCTGGCGGCCGGTGCCGGTGCGACCGAAGGTTCTTCACTCCTCGCCTTCTATCGCGAGACCGGTGCCGGCGACGCAGTCTCCTCTGCTGCGGGCGCGTCGGCGGTTATCCGTTTTACCGAATGGGACGCGATCCACGTGCCTTCCTGTGCGACGCCCGGTGCCATGGCGGTGCCGGCTGGGCTGATCTTCGCGCAGGACCATGAGACCTATGCGAAGGCCGTTGCCGCTGGCCATGCCGTCGGTTTGGCGCTGTCGGAGGCCGTCGGCGGCGTTTCGGCCTTGCCGGAAACCTGGCCGGGCCTGTTCGCAGC
>NZ_JALBGW010000209.1:0-7065 GCF_023006485.1 Neorhizobium sp. BETTINA12A | reverse complement strand
CCCGGTCTGCGACTTGCCGGAGCCGGATTCGCCGACGATGCCGAGCCGTTCGCGGCCGAGCGCGAAGGACACGCCCCGCACCGCCTGCACGTCGCCGGTACGGGTCGGGAAGGTGACGCGCAGATCCTCGACCGTCAGGAGCGGCTTGACTGACACCGTCATTGGCCTGCCTCCTTCGGATCGAGCGCATCGCGCAGGCCGTCGCCGAGCAGGTTGAAGCCGAGGCTGACGATCAGGATAGCAAAACCCGGCATGGCGGCGACCCACCATTGATCGAGGATGAAGCGGCGGCCTGAGGCGATCATCGCACCCCATTCAGGGAGCGGCGGCTGGGCGCCGAGGCCGAGGAAGCCGAGGCCCGCGGCGGTGAGGATAATGCCGGCCATGTCGAGCGTGACACGCACGATCAGCGATGAGACGCAGAGCGGCATGACGTGGCGCAGCACAATGCGGAAGGGCGAAGCGCCCATCAGCTTCACCGCCGAGATGAATTCCGAATTGCGGAAGGTCATCGTTTCGGCCCGTGCGATACGGGCATAGGGCGGCCAGGAGGTGACGGCGATGGCGAGAATGGCGTTCTCGATGCCGGGGCCGAGGGCTGCGACCAGCGCCAGCGCCAGCACGAGTTTCGGGAAGGCGAGGAAGATATCGGTGATCCGCATCAGCACCGCATCAACCCAGCCGCCGGCATAACCGGAGACCGTGCCGACGATCAGCCCGATCGGGGCTGCGATGATCGCCACCAGCACGACAACCAGCAGCGTCAGCCGCGAGCCGTAAATGAGCCGCGAGAGGATGTCGCGGCCCTGATCGTCGGTGCCGAGCAGATAGCCCGGCGAACCGAGCGGCAAGAGGCGGGAATTACGCAGGTCGCCCTGCACCGGGTTATGCGGCGCCAGCACGTCGGCGAACGCAGCCACCACCAGCAGCAGCACGATGATGGCAAGCCCCAGGAGGGCAAGCCGGTTCTCGGCGAACCGGCGCCAGATCACATAGGCGCGACCAAGCTGGGCCTGGCGGCGCGAGGCGGGTCGGTCGGACAGCAGCCATTCGCGGCTATAGGGCTTTGGGGTCTCGTCCAAGGCTATTGAGGGCCGGCTCATCGGTTTCGTGTCCTGGGATCAAGCGTCCGATACAGAAGATCGGAGAAGAGATTGATGCTGACGAAAACGACGCCGATGGCGATCGTTCCGCCGAGCACGGCATTCATATCGGCGTTCTGCAGCGAATTGGTGATATAGAGACCGAGCCCGGGCCAGGAGAAGATGGTTTCCGTCAGCACCGAACCCTCGAGCAGACCCGCATAGGACAGCGCGATGACCGTCACCAGCGGCACCGCCGCATTGCGCAATGCGTGGAACCAGATGATCCGCGTCTCCGACAGCCCTTTGGCCCGCCCCGCGACCACATATTCCTGCGCCAGTTCATTCAGCATGAAGGAACGAGTCATGCGGCTGATATAGGCGAGCGAGAAATAGCCGAGCAGCGACCCCGGCAGGATGATGTGACGGAACAGGTCCCAGGCCACGTCCCACTGGCCCTGCCAGATGGCGTCCAGAAGATAGAAGCCGGTAATCGGCGTAAACGTGTATTCGTAGACGATGTCGATGCGGCCCGGATAAGCAACCCAGTTGAGGCGCGCATAAAAGAGCACGAGCGACAGAAGGCCCAGCCAGAAGATCGGCACGGAATAACCGATCAGGCCGATCACGCGAACGATCTGGTCGGCGATGCTGCCCCGCTTGACCGCCGCCAGCACCCCGAGCGGCACGCCGATCAGCGCCCCGATGAGCGTGCCAATCGTGGCAAGCTCGATCGTCGCCGGGAACACCCGGGCGATATCGGCCATCACAGGATTGGTCGTCAGCACGGACGTACCGAAATCACCCGTCACGGCCTGTTTGAGATAGATCCAGAACTGCTGGTAGAGCGGCAGATTGAGACCCAGCTCTTCGCGCACCCTCTCTACGACATGCGCCGGCGCCCGGTCGCCCACGATAGCGAGCGCCGGATCGATCGGCACGACGCGGCCGATAAAGAAGGTGACGGCAAGCAGGCCGAGGAATGTGGTGGCCGCGGTCACGATGAACCGCAGCACTGCCATTGTGGAAGACGATGCACGGCGCCGTCTGCGCCGTGTCGCTGCTGTCGTATCGATCAAGGTCAAGGAAGCGGCCTTTCAGGCTATTCCTTCGACACCGTATAGACGAAGTTCGTATCGAAGCTCGGGCCAAGCTTGAAGTTCTTGAGCTTGGGCGAATAGCCGGCCACTTCCGTCTGCTGGAAGATGAGCACGAACGGGCTCTGCGCCAGAACCTTCCGCTGCAGGTCTTCGTAGATTGCGGCACGCTTGCCGGCATCCTTTTCGAGCAGCGCACCCTTGGCGGCGTCCGAGAGTTCCTTCGGAACCTCCCAGGCATTGCGCCAGGCAAGCGTCTTGGTCTTGCCCCCGTCCGAATTGTCGGGGTTGATCGTGAAGGTCTCGGCGTTTGAGTTCGGATCGAAATAATCCGAGCCCCACTGGCCGATATAGATGTCATGCGTCCGGGCGCGGAACTTGGTCAGCGTCTGCTTACCGTCGCCAGGGATGATCTCGAGCTTGATGCCGGCTTGCGCCAGCGTCTGCTGCACGCTTTCGGCAATGCCGGTCACCGGCTGGTTATTGCGCACATCCATGCTCACAGTGAAGCCGTCCTTGAAGCCAGCCTTTGCCAGCAACTCCTTGGCCTTGGCCACGTCCAACTTGTAGGGATTTTCGTTGAGCGCGCCGAGCTGGCCCTTGGGAAGGAACGTCTGGTGGATCTCGCCGATACCCTTGATCAGCGTCGCACCGATTGCCTCGTAGTCGACAAGATACTTGAACGCTTCAACCACTTCCGGCTTGGCGAGGTTCTTGTTCTTCTGGTTCAGGCTGAAGTAATAGACCGTACCCTTGGGTGCCGACGTGAGCCGGATGCCGTTCTTCTTCTGAACCGCATCGAGATCGCCCGGCTCCAGGTTGCGGGCAACGTCGATATCGCCGTTTTCAAGCGCCAGGCGCTGGCCCGAGCTTTCCTTCATGTGACGGTAGATAACCCGCTTCAGCTTCGGCTTTTCGCCGTAGTAGTTGGGGTTGGCCTCCATGATGACGGCTTCGTTTGCGCGCCAGGCCATCGTCTTGTAAGGACCGGAGCCGGCATAGCCGGTCTTCATCCATTCATTGCCGAAATCCGTGTCGTATTTATAGTCGGCATTCGGCGTTACCTTCTTGGCATGTTCCGTCACGACCTTCTTGTCGACGACGGAAGCGACCGTGGCAGTCAGCACGTTCAGCACGAAGCTCGGTGCATAGGGCTTGTCCACGGTGAATACGAAGGTCGTGTCGTCGGTGGCCTTGGCCTTGTCTGCGACATTGTCGCCCGTCAGGCCGAACTGGGTGAGCAGGAAGGCCGGCGACTTATCGAGCTTGACCGCGCGCTCGAAGGAATAGGCAACATCGGCGGCGGTGATCGGGTTGCCGGACGCGAATTTCAGGCCGGATTTCAGCTTGAACGTATATGTGAGGCCGTCGCTGGACGTGGTCCAGCTGTCGGCCAGGTCGCCGATCACCTTGGATGTATCGGCAGGGTCCAGCATGACGAGCTTGCTGTAGCAATTGGCCGTGATTTCGGCGGTCGACAACTCGAACGCTTCGCCCGGATCAATCGTGATGATGTCGTCGATCGCAAAGCCTTCGACAAGCGTATCGGCCGGCGTCGCGGCAAGGGCCTGCGGTGCCACCGATAGCAGCAGCCCGAGTGCCGCGCTGGTGGATAGCACTCGAAGGTTCTTGTTGAGCGAATGGATCATGTAAGTTCCCCTGTTTTTGTTCGTTGGACCTTTGGAAAGAAGCCTATTCGTGCCAGGCCTTCCCCAAAACTCTGAGCCAGTTTTCCCGGCATAGCTTTTTCAGCTCTGCGTCAGCGTAGCCCGCTCCCTTGAGCGCCGCAACCAGATTTTGATTGCCCGCAGCATCATGTATTTCTTCGGGAATCGAGGCGCCGTCGAAGTCCGATCCGAGCGCCACGTGATCGATGCCCATGCGCTGCACCATGTGGTCGATATGGCGCACCATGTCCGAAAGCGGCGTGGCAACATTGTCGCGCCCGTCGCGGCGCAGCATGGTCACGGCGTAGTTGAGACCGACGAGGCCGCCGCTCTCCTTGACGGCATCGAGCTGTTTGTCGGTGAGGTTGCGGGCGACCGGCGTCAGCGCATGCGCGTTAGAATGGCTGGCGATCAGCGGCTGGTGGGAAGTCTTGGCGACATCCCAGAACCCCTTCTCGGTGATGTGGGCGAGATCGATCAGGATGCCGAGCGTGTTGCAGGCCTTGACCAGTTCGAAACCGTGATCCGTGAGGCCCGGACCGGTGTCGGGAGACATCGGATAGGCGAAGGGCACGCCGTGGCCGAAGATGTTGTGGCGGCTCCAGACGGGCCCAAGCGAACGCAGGCCGGCGGCGTAGAAGACTTCGAGATTGTCGAGATCCGCATCGATCGCCTCGCAGCCTTCCATATGCATGACGGCGGCAAAAATGCCGTCGTCCATCGCCTTGGCGATATCGGTGGTCGAACGGCAGAGCCGCCAGGCGTCGGCGCGGTCGAGGCGGAGCGCGATCGACGCCATTTCGAGCGCGGTCGTCAGCGACGGAAGATGATCGAGCGGGACGGACAGCGGCGTGACGTAGTGACCGTGCTGATCGGGTTCCTTCAGAACCAGTTCGCCGGACGGGATATAGATGGCGCAGAGGCCGCCGGCGAGACCGCCGGCCTTGGCACGCGGCCCGTCGATATGGCCGTTCGGGGTGCCGTTTTCAAATTCGGCAATCGGGTTGCCACCCGCCTTCATGTTCCGCCAGAGCCGCAGGAGCACGTCGTTATGGCCGTCGAACACCAGTTCCATGAAGTCTATTCCCGATTTTCTTGTGAAAGTTCCAAGGTGAGCAATGCGCCGATCCTAGCCAGCCGCTCCTCTTTCGCAAGCCGGAAAACGCGTCAGGCCGTCCAGCTCCCCTCGCCCGCCTTCTTCAGCAGCGGGGTCCTGAAAACGCTTGTCACACGCGGCCGCCATTCTGCGCTAAACGCATCGAGCTTGTCGTGCCAGCGCTCCGATTGCAGCATGGCCGCACCGATGACCACCGGCTCGATGCCGAGCGAGGCCATCAGCGTCAGCCCGGAGACGATCGAGGTGCCGCTGGAAACCACGTCGTCGATCAGCGCCACGCGCCTGCCCTTGATCAGCGGCAGCATGCGTGGATCGGCATAGAGGCGCTTCTGCTGTTCGGGTGTAGTGATCGAGGAGAGCGGCACCGACAGGCTCTCGTCGTACCAGAATTTTCGCGAGGTCCCGAGCGGCACGTAGCGCAAGTGGCCGAGCGCGCGGGCGACGGCCGCCGCAAGCGTCAGGCCCAAAGTCGGCAGGCCGACGATCACTTCCGGGCGAAAGGCCGCGATCTTCGGCGCAAGGTCGGCGGCAAGCGCGTCCTGCACATCGAAACTCGCCTGGTTGATGATCAGGGAGGCGAGCGCATGCTCCCCGTCTGCAAGCGGCCGGATCGGCAGCCTGATCTGGCTGCCGTCATCGAGCGTAGCCGGGTAGAAGCCGGAAAACGGCCCCGCCCGATCGAACGAACCTGCCGGATGAACGTCCTGCCAGAAATCATGCGGCTGCATTCGCTTTTCCTATTCGAGAGTTTCGAGGATCGGCGATTCCAATAACGTGCCGGTGGCAACATCGGCAATGCCACGATCGGTCTGATGCGGGCCGAGATTGCAGGCAAGGGTCGCGCCGAAACAGGCCTTGAACACGAGATAAGGCGGCTGCCAGTCGACGAGACCATCCATGGCGGCGCGGATTTTCTGGAAACCTTCGGCCACCTCCGCCATCGGCGCCCCCGAGACGAGGCCGGAAAGCGGCAGCGGCAACAGGACTTCGACCTTGCCGCCGGTTGCCACCGCCATACCGCCGCCGGCTTCGATCACCGCATTGGCGGCGGCCGCCATATCGGCCGGGTCGGACCCGAAGACGGTGAGGTTATGGCTGTCATGGGCAAGCGTGGTGGCGAATGCGCCCTTCCACGTGCCCCAGCCGGTCAAAAACCCAAGACGGGTGCGGCTGTCGGCCCGGCCGTGGCGGTGGGTCACGGCGATCAACGTCGTGCCTTCCGGGGGTACCACGTAACCATCAACGACATCCGCATCCGTCTGCCCCCAGTTCGTGAAGCGCGGACGATCGATCGTCGCGAGCCTGACTTTGCGGCCCTTTGCTGGCAATTTGAAATCGTCCGCCTGAAGCGGCTTGAGCTTCACCGAATCCTGCAGAATGCAGGGATCGGCCGCATGGAGTTCGACCGTCATGCCGCCGTCACGCGCAATCAGCGTGCCGCTGGCAAAGACGTGGCGGGCACGGAAATCCGTGAGATCCTCGAAGAGGACGATATCCGCCCGGCGACCGGCGGCGATCAGGCCCAGATCGGCGCGGCCGATGCGGACGGAAGCATTGAGCGTCGCCGCCTGCAGCGCCCATTCCGGTTTCATGCCGTAACGCACCAGCCGGCGCACCACGTCGTCGAGGCCGCCGCCCTGAACGAGATCGTCCGGAAAGACGTCGTCGGTGCAGAGCGTCACCGTCTGCGGCAGGCGACCAAGGGTGTTGAGCGCCTCGACGAATTCCGGCAGCAGATGATCGTGGGATCCGCGCATCTCGATGGTCAGGCCCGCCCGCAGCTTGGCCATTAGGTCGGCAGCGGAGACGAGCTCGTGGTCGGAGGTGATGCCCGACGCCATGAAGGCCGTAAGGTCCGGCCCAGCCAGGCCGCGGGCATGGCCGCAGACCAGCTTTTCGGACACCAACGCCGCCTGCACGATGCCGCTCATACGCGGATCGCGGTCGATGACGCCGCGCATGTTCATGACCTCGGCAAGCCCACCGATCTTCGGCCAGAACAGCATTTCCTCGATCGTGGCCGCGTCTAAATCGGCGCCGGCCATTTCGAGGCCGGGCGCCGACGGCACGCAGGAGGGCGCCAGAACGACGGCACGCAGCGG
>NZ_JALBGW010000208.1:0-7090 GCF_023006485.1 Neorhizobium sp. BETTINA12A | reverse complement strand
GGTCTTCGGTGGCGGCGCGCACGGCAATCTCCGCCCGACGGGCGCGGTCCAGCGCGCTGGCCAGAGCCTTTGCGTCGAGTTCCGGTTCGCCCATCAGCGCGGCAGCCTCTATACGGGCCTGGCGCGCTTCCAGTGAAGTCTGGCGTACCGTGCGGCGAGCATCGTTCATGGCGCGTTGAAAGGCCTCCCGATCATCCTTGGAGAGTTGCTCGCCAGCCAACGGCATTCGGGTAACGGCGGGCGGCGGGTCTGTCCTCAGATAGACCAGCCCGGCACCTGCAAGCGCACAGATGAGGAACGTGTTGAGCGCAAGCAGCGAAATCACCAGCCTTCTGAATTGGATGTCGGTCATGGTGCCTCCTGCATCCACTCACTGTCGGACTGCAATTCGCCGAACGCGGTCATGGTGCCGTTCAGGGAAAGAGCAGGCGGGGGCGTGACGACGACGACCGCGACGGCGCCCGTCAGGCCGCCGGCAAGCCCGACCCCGATCAATCCGGCGCTGATCGCCCAACGACGCAATCTCGTCCTTCTGGCGAGCCATGTTTCGCCATCGGCGAGAATGCCGGCCGTCAGGCGGGTTGAAGGCGAGGGCGACTGCAGACGGGATAATACCGCGTCGAGCTGATCGGCATCCGTCATCAGCACGCGGCCTTCCTCGGTTTCCATGAAAGAGACCGCGCCATCCCTGACAGTGTCGGGCCAACGGTGGGGGCTCGATCCATAGGCATCGATCAGGGCCTGAAAGGCCTCCCGATCGATCGAAGGTGCTTTTTTCTCGGTCATGTCATTTCTCCGTTCAAGATCGCCCGTAATGTTCGGCGTCCCCTTGCCAGCAAGCTTTCGAGCGCATCGACCTTGATCTGCATCACGTCCGCCGCATCGCGATTGGACATGTCCTGGTAATACACCAGAATGATCGCTTCCCGCTGGCGTGGCGCCAGGCTCTGCAGTGCGCGCTGCACCGCTTCGCCATCCCGGTCGTCGGACAACAATCCGGCGTCGGGCAACGGGCCGTGGTCAACCACCTCCGGAGCCTCCGCGACGAGGATATCCCTTCGGCGGCGAAGCCGGTCGTAGCATAAGTTGAGCACGACCCGATGAGCCCAGGTGTCAAACTTCGCTCTTCCCTGTCGCCAGCCACCTGCATGTTTCCATATGCGTAGAAAAGTTTCCTGAGCGACATCTTCCGCCTCGCCCTTGTCGCCCAGCATGCGCGTCGCGACCAACAATATTCTCGGCAGTTTTGCCGCCACCATCTTGCGCATCGCCTGGGGGTCGCCCGAAGCTATGCCTTCGACCAGGTCTGCATCAGGGTCGTCCATCATCAGTCCGATTCTTTACGGTCGATCAGCACGCGAGAATTTATCCCACTTTCCGATCGAAGGATGAACAACGTTCATGACATCCCTGTCGAGGCAATCCTTGGCTTCCATACCGCTTAAACGCACCGACCTGGCAAATCCGTCTCTGGAATTCTTGAAAATCTGCCAAGCACCCGGATCATGACGGACGGGGGCGGCGCATGCGCCTTCGCGATCGTTACGCTTTCGTCGCAAGGGCGATGATCAGACAAGGTAATGAATATGCGGCCGCGAATGATGTGGTGAAGCCTCAACCCGCGCCTCGACGGAAAATACGTCCCTGAGCAAAGTTTCGGTCATCACCTCTTCCGGCGCCCCGCAAGCGACGATCCTGCCACTCTGCATGACGATCAGTTGGTCGCAGAACATCGCTGCATGATTGAGATCGTGAAGCGCGATGATGCTCGTCATCGGCAGGCCGGAAACCAGCCGCATCAGGCCGATCTGATGCTGGATATCCAGATGGTTGGTCGGCTCGTCGAGGATGAGTTCCTTCGGCGATTGCGCCAGCGCCCTGGCAATATGGGTCCGTTGCTTCTCGCCGCCCGAAAGCGATTGCCAGCGATCGTTGCGCTTGTGCGCCATCCCGGCACGCGCAAGCGCGGTCTCAACCGCTTCGTCATCGGTGAGCGTCCAGCCCGAAAATATCGACCGGTGCGGAAACCGCCCGAGCTTCACCACATCGACGACCTTCAGATTGGCATTGGTGGTGGCATGCTGTTCGACGAAGGCGACCCGTTTTGCGATCGAACGCCGCCCGATGGTTCTGAGATCCTTGCCTTCGAGCAGGATTGAGCCTGAATGCGGCGGTTTCAACCCGGCGAGCAGACGCAGGAGCGAGGTCTTTCCCGAGCCGTTGGGTCCGAGCAAGCCGAGCGTCTTACCCGGCGGTGCCTCGAAGGAAACGCCGTCGAGAATGGTCTTCCTGCCAATTTTCCAGGTGAGGTTCTCGGTCTTGATGCTCATGACGCGCGTTGGAACCGGTAGAGGATGATCGAGAAGAAGGGCACGCCGACCAGCGCGGTGACGACGCCGATCGGTAGGACCTGCTGCGGGATGAGAGTGCGTGACGCAATGTCCGCCACCACCATGAAAACGGCACCGACAACCGCGCAGGCCGGCAGCAATCGGACATGCAGCGGCCCGACTAGGAAGCGCGCCACATGCGGTACGACAAGGCCGACGAAGCCGATCGAGCCGACCATGCTGACGATCGTCGCGGTCATCATCGCCGTCAGCGCGAAAAGAACGATGCGTGCCCGCCCGACATTGACGCCGAGCGATGCCGCCGCTTCGTCGCCGAAGGCGAACGCATCCAGCACCCGGGCATAGAGCAGGCAGGCCACAAGCGCGATGCCGACAACGATCGAGACCAGCGTCAATTCCGGCCAGCGTACCCCGCCGAAACTGCCGAGCAACCAGAACATCACATCGCGCGCCTGCTGGGCGTTACCCGACGTCGTGACGATGTAGGAGGTCGAAGCATTGAAGAGCTGCGACGCGGCCACGCCGGCAAGAATGGTGCGGTCCGCGCCGCCGCGGGTTCCATTCGAAAGCAGTGCGACGAAGAAGAAGGCGGCGAAGGCTCCCGCAAAGGCCCCGGCCGACAGTGAAACCGTGCCTGCGCCGACACCGAGGATGACGACCGCGACCGCGCCGGTGGACGCGCCGGCGGAGATGCCGAGCACATAGGGTTCGGCCAGGGGGTTGCGCAGCAGCGACTGCATGATCGCTCCCGACAGCGCAAGGCCCGCGCCGCAGAAGGCCGCGACCAACGCCCGGCTGAGGCGGTAATCCCAGATGACGGTTTCGTGGATACGGTTGAGCCCCACCGCCGTCCATCCCAGCCGATTGGTGACGGCAGAAAAAGTCGTCGCGAGCGGGATCGGCAGATCGCCGATCCCGACACTTATGCCGACGGCAAGCCCGATGGCTGCAAGCGACGCCACCAGCACGGCCGCGAAGGCGGAAAACTGTCGAAGGGAATTGCGCCTCACAATCACTTCAGAAGACCGAGGGCCTTCAGCTGTTCGGCCACCTGTTCGGCGCCATAGATCGTCCGCACGGTCGGGTTCATGGCCTGACCGTCCATCACCACCATTGCCTTGTTCTTGACGGCGGTGATCTGGCTGACGGCGGGATCGGTGGTCAGGAACTTGATCTTGGCTTCCGGCTTGTCAAGTTCCCAGCGGTTACGGTCCAGGTTGGCGACGACGATCACGTCCGGATTGGCAGCGATGATGCTTTCCCAGCCGAGTGTCGGCCATTCGGCTTCGGCTGTAACGGCATTGCGGCCGCCCAGGACATCGGCGATGAAGCCGGACGCTGCGTTCTTGCCGCCGAGATAAGCATCGGCCGATGGGCTCGGGCTGGAGAACCAGAAGACGTAGGAAAGCTGCTTGCCATCCTTTGCCACGCTCGCACGCAATGCCGCTTCACGCTTCTTGAAATCTGCGATCAGCGCTTGGCCGCGGTCGGAGACATCGAAAATCTGCGAAAGCTCGTCGATCTCCTTGTAGAGCAGATCCATGTTCCAGAGTTGCGCGCGGCTGCCGTACTGGTCCTTGACCTCCTTGGTGCTGAGGCAGGTGCTGGGCGAGAGATAGGACCGGACGCCGACCTTGTCGAAGTCCTCACGTTTGGCGACCTTGCTGCTTGGGCCGAGCAGGCTTGGCAAAGCGGCCGCCACGAAATCCGGGTTCTCCGCCAGGATCGACTCGAAGGTCGGAAATTCGACGCTCAGAAGCTTGACCTTGGCATTGGCCTCGGCAAGCTGCGGCAACACCTTGCTTGGCCAGAAGGCAGTCCCGGCCATCTTGTCCTGGAGGCCGAGCAGCAGCAGGATCTCTGCGCTGTTCTGACCAAGCCCGACCGCCCGCTCGGGCGCCTTCTGGAAACTGACCTGCACGCCGCAGTTTTCGATGGTCAGGGGGTATTTCGTCGACGCGAACGCCGGGGAAACGGTCAAGCTGGAAGCCGCAGCGATCAGCAGCGCGGTCAATGTGGATTTTAGCATGAGCATGGCAGGTCCTGGTTCAAGTCTGCCACGGCGAATAGCCGTTCTTGCCTGCTATAACAAGATAAGCGCAGTCACCTTTAATGTCGCAAGCTCATATCCGGCCAAAGGCGCGTCCTCGCCTGCGTTGCAGATATTGGCCGCAGCTGAAACAGGTTCCGTCAGATCAGGTTGCGCCGTTTTGCCTTTATCAGTGCCGCCAGTTCGTCACCGCTGATGATCGGCTCGGGGACCTGCCCGCAATGCACGAAGACCTCGATGGCCGGAAGCTCGCCGATATTCTTTTTGCAGTAGGCCAAGGCCTTTTCCAACGAGACGAAGGTCTGGCTTGGGACATCTTCTGACCAGCAATGGACCGTGGCTGGCACACGCGCATTTCCCGGAATTCGGTCGGGCATTTTTGGGGTTTCCTCGGCGTCTCGTTCTGATGCGAATTTTGGTCACAATTATCATATGACAAGAATATGCGATGGCTTAGCTGGTTGGGTGGTTACCGATCTCAAAGCCGGAACGGAGCAATTTGAACGGTCGGCTCCTGATGAACGATCAGGCGCAAACCCCAATCTGGCGGCGTTTAGGTGCTGGCATAGATCCCGTAGAGCGCGATGAGGACGTAAAGGCAGAAGGCTGCGACAGCCGCGCCGGCGACGAAAATGGCCAAGCCGCGACCGACAACGACCTTGCGCTTCTTTTGAGGCTCGGGATCTGCCGAGGGCGACAAACCCGTCGGGGTTTCGCGTTGCTTCATGGTTCGTTAGTTCGTCTGATCAATGGCGTGGGGAGAGGGCTGTGTTTGCGGACCTGTCGGCTGTCCGGGTGTCAGCAAGAAGAAATAGATAGCACCTATGACAAGCGCCGCTGTCAGGATCGTGGCGACGAACTTCATCATGTTGTTGCCGGCTTTTCTGGACGTGTCGTTCATGAAGGCTCCAACAGGGGGATCGGCAAATAGTTCCTTCGCCAGCTGCCGTAAAACGAAGAGGACAACGCTCCTACAGCGCCGTCCGGCTCGACATCGATCGAAGGCTTCTTGGAGCAAACCGAAGCTCAGATCGTTGCCGCGAGCAAGATGCTGGCTGCGATCAAACAGGCGAGGGCCGCGTTGAGCCCAATGTAGAAGACCAGTTCGTGTTGATGGGCGGGTTTGCGGTGCATCTCGTTCTCCTCCTGCGTGCCCGAACCGGCCGCTGGGCTGAAAGTTCCGTTCCGGATTGGCGACGCGGTTGAAAAAGGCGGCGCGCACGAACGAGAGAAAGCGCGAAGCTAGTCTCCCGCTGCGCCAAGCCCCAGCGGGCCATTGATCCTCTTCAAGGCTTCTCCCAGGGATTTGACCGCTTCCATCGTCACGGCCTGCGCCGACATCAGCATCGCAAGATCGGCATCCTTTCCTTGGTGGGACAGCGCGAGGGCGCGCTTCTGCAGGTTCTGGCTCATCGAGCTGAGCTGCGCAAAAGTATCTTCGTCCATTTTGATCCTCCGAAGTCTGCGCGGTTCAAAGCTTGGAGCCGCCGTTCGGTTCCAATCAGCGAGCGGCGGACTGAACACGCGGGGATCATCCGCTTGCGCCGCCGGCGCCGGCCCCCGCTCTTTCGTGGGAGCCGATCCATCGATGTCCAAATCACTGCTGCGGCAAAAGGACATTGCTCTCGGTGGTGCTTTTGAGCGGCTTCTGTCCCGGGACGTGGGACATGCTGCGCGTCTTGCTTTGCAGCTCGTCACCCTTAACCCGAGTCTTCGTCTGTGATTTGCTGAAGGTGCCTTGGTCCATGGCCTGCGCCCGCGACTGCGCCTTCAGCTGGTTCGGGTTCTCGTTGATCTTGGTCTGGCTTCGGGCTTTGCCATCGGCCGTCGCCGCACTGCCTCCGGAGCCGATCGAGGATGTCGTGCCGCTGTCGGTCCGACAGGCTCCGGCAGTGCCGAGGGTACTTGCCGATGTGCCGCCTGCGGCGGCGCTGCCGCCGGAGCCGACCGTGCCGGCAGCGTTGCAGTCCTGTGCAAGCACCGGTGTGGTAGCAACCGAGACGATCAGCGCCAGGCACGCCAATGATAGTTTCTTCGACATGTCCATCTCCTTCATTTCTGCGGTTTGGTGACGTCACAGGTGCCGTCTGACCGACGGGTGATAACAGTTCCATCGGGGCGGGTGACGCTTGCCGTCGAGAAAGCCTGATTGCCGGCCGTTCCGGTTGTGACGGACGAACCGGCGCTGGACGAAGCCGAGCCGCCGCCCGAGTTCATCGTTGTTGTCTTGCCGTCGATTGTCGTCGAGGACGAAACGCTGCCGCCGCCTGCGGTGACCGATGTCGATGTCCCATTGCCGGTCGAGCCCGTGCTTTCGATGACGGTGCAGGTGGTGCCGTCGTCAAGCTTGATGGTTTCGGTGGCAAAGGCCGAGATCGCGATAAAGGTCGTCAGGATCAGCGGCAGCGCGAAGGTTCCCTTATATACGATTGATGCCGAGGTCATTTCGGCTCTCCTATTGATAGGGCGAAGACGGAACGATCCGCCTTCGCCCGATGGATGGGACTAGCAGGAAGCGCCGTCTTTTTTGGCTTGGCCCGGAGGACATGCCTTCTTGCCCTGTCCGTGTTCCAGGCCGGCCGCGCCCGCCGAACTGCCGCCGGTTCCGACGGAGCCGGTCGACGTGCCATCCTTGGCCGACGTACCGCCGGTGCCGAGCGTCGAAGCGGAACCCGAACCGCTACCCGAC
>NZ_JALBGW010000207.1:0-7098 GCF_023006485.1 Neorhizobium sp. BETTINA12A | reverse complement strand
CCGTCGGTGGCGTAGTCGGCGCGGTCGCCGGCACGGCGATCGACCCGCCGCCGGAACGCGTCGTCACCTACGTGCGCCAGCAACCGATACAGCAGTCCGTCGTGGTGCAGGAGCGCGTCGTCGTCGGCCAGCCGATCCCGCAACAGGTCGTCCTCACCCCGATCCCGGAAGCGCCGACCTATGCCTATGCCGTCGTCAACCAGCAGCGCGTCATCGTCGATCCGCGCACCCACACCGTGGTTCAGGTCGTCGAGTAATCGCTTCCGCATTGCTGACCGAAAGCCGTCGTATCGAGAGGTACGGCGGCTTGTTTTTTAGATCATGGCCTGCCCGATCAAAAATTTTTTGAATCCGGCGGAACCAAATGCCGGCTGCATCGTTTTTTAAGGTTGGTATCCAGGGAGGACACGAAAGATGCCGCAGGCAAGTTGGCAAAAACCGGTGCGCGTCGCCTTCGGGCAACTCGGTACTGAGGTCATCAACGGACCGTTTGAGGCGCTTGCGCTTTTGACGGACCGGTGGCCGGACATGCGCGGACCACACTTTGTCAAGGCGCGCAGCGTCTGCCGGGCAGCGCTCGATGGGCGCAGGTCACCGGAAGAAGCGCGCCAGCAATTTGAGGAAGCAGTCAGCGAAGCGCAACTGCATCTTAACTGAACGATGGCCGGCGATCGCCGGCCTTCATGGTTCAGAGACCGATGATATCGCCTAAAAGCCGGAGGGTGGAGCCGGAAAGGGCGATCGGCGCGAACAGCACGGAGAAACACAAGCACGGCCCGCGCTTACCCGCGATCGGCCGATGGTCCAGTGTTTCGTCCGCGACGGAGACGTCACCCTCACCGAAATTGCCGCGATGGTCGTGAAATTCGCCCTCAAGCACCAACGTCAATTCAAGCCCGTGATGGCCGTGCTGCGGGAGCGCCCTTCCCGGCCGTACCCATAAAAAACTCGTCTCGACTTCCTTCGATTTTTCGATGACGTGATGCCGCAGACCCGGCAGTTTCGTTTTCCATTTGATATCGGCGAGATCGGCGCCGACATAAGCCCGTAGCGATGCGGGGAGCTTCGATTTTCCGAAGATCCTGGGCCGATGCTCCGGCGGCGGCGCAGACGCGAAGATTTCGGCCAACCGTCGTTTGGCGTCGGACAATGGCACGGGTGGAGTGACATTCAGGGCATCGCCTGCATACTCCTCCATGATACCGGCCAATTTCGCGGACGGCGAGTGCATTTCCAGATGCGAGCCGACGAGAACATGAGCCGGCTCAGGAAGAGAGCCGGACACGTAATGCGCGATCAGAAGATCCAGCCGTTCGAGGTTCTGCAGCATGTCCAAATGCCAGTTTCATGCAGGAAATCGGGTCAAAGCGCCCTCACTTCATCGCGCAGCGCGGATCCGTATCTGCTTCAACTCTACGTCTATACGTCCGAAGAGAAATTTGGATTACTACTTCCAATATAATAGCGCCGATTTTTTTAACGGCCCGTCGATACATTAGAGGGCGGCGCTCGAGGCGCTCTTTTAGCCGCCGTCGCAACCATAGATCCGGCCGCGAAAAGACGGATTTTACGGGAGCAAACCTTTTCCGGAAACAGAATTTCTTGCCTCCGGGTCCTTGTCCGCCGAAAAGACCCTGTTTACATGTGCGATGAACAAGAAGGCACCCCCGATGACCTCCCATTCCTCCGTCCTTGACGTGATCGGCAACACGCCCCTCATCCGGCTGAACGGCGCTTCCGAAGCGACCGGCTGCGAAATCCTCGGCAAGGCGGAGTTCCTGAACCCCGGCCAATCGGTCAAGGATCGGGCAGCGCTCTACATCATCCGCGACGCTGAAAAGAAGGGGCTCCTGCGCCCCGGCGGCGTCATCGTCGAAGGCACGGCCGGCAATACCGGCATCGGCCTGACCTTGGTCGCCAAGGCACTCGGCTATCGCACCGTCATCGTCATTCCGGAAACTCAGAGCCAGGAAAAGAAGGACGCGCTGAAACTGCTTGGCGCCGAACTGGTCGAAGTTCCCGCCGTCCCTTACAAGAACCCGAACAACTATGTGAAAATCTCCGGACGGCTTGCTGAAGAATTGGCGAAGTCCGAGCCCGCCGGTGCGATCTGGGCCAACCAGTTCGACAACGTCGCCAACCGGGAAGCCCATATCCAGACCACGGCGCCCGAAATCTTCGAACAGACCGGCGGCAAGGTAGACGGCTTTATCTGCGCGGTCGGCTCGGGCGGCACGCTTGCCGGCGTCGCCCTTGGCCTCAAGGCCCGCAACCCGGCAATCAAGATCGGCATCGCCGATCCGGAAGGTGCTGCCCTCTACGAATTCTATGCCCATGGCGAGTTCAAGTCGGAAGGCAACTCGATCACCGAGGGCATCGGCCAGGGCCGCATCACTGCCAATCTCGAAGGTTTCAAGCCGGATTTCGCCTACCAGATCCCGGATGCGGAAGCGCTGCCTTATATCTTCGACCTGGTCGAGCACGAAGGCCTCTGCCTCGGCGGTTCGACCGGCATCAACATTGCCGGCGCCGTTCGCCTCGCCAGGGATCTCGGCCCCGGCCACACGATCGTGACAGTGCTTTGCGACTACGGCAACCGCTATCAGTCCAAGCTTTTCAACCCGGATTTCCTGAAGTCGAAGGGCCTGCCCGTGCCTGCCTGGCTGACGCAGAAGCGGCAGATCGACATTCCCTTCCAGACGGTCTGATACCTTGAAGAACGAGTGATTTATGCCCGCTGAAGCTCTCTACCGCGACGATTTTTATCTATCGACAGCAGAAGCGGTGGTGACGGCCATCCACGAGGACGGAGGCATCGAGCTGCATCGCACCTGTTTCTATGCAACGTCAGGCGGCCAGCCGGGCGATACCGGCTTTCTGGAACGGGCCGACGGCACCAGGATCCAACTCGGCCAGACCAGGCACGGCGCCTCCAAGGATGTCGTCATCCACGTGCCACTCGAAGGTGAGGCGCAGCCGCTGGTCGGCGAAAACCTGGTCATGCATATCGACTGGCAGCGCCGCTACAAGCTGATGCGCATGCACACCGCCTGCCATCTTCTCTCCGTCGTCTGCCAGTATCCGATCACCGGGGCCGCCGTCGGCGAAGAGGAGTCGCGCGTCGATTTCGACATGAGCGACACGATCGACAGACACGAAGTAACGGCCAGGCTGATGGAGCTGGTCGGCCAGAACCATCCCGTCTACGTGCAGTGGATCACCGACGAGGAGCTTGCCTCCAATCCGGGTATCGTCAAGTCGAAGAATGTCCGCCCGCCGATGGGCCTCGGGCGGGTCAGCCTCGTCTGCATAGGCGAAAATTCCAGCGTTGACAGTCAGCCCTGCGGTGGAACACATGTCTCCGAAACGCAGGAGGTCGGGGCGATTCATATCGCCAAGATCGAGAAGAAGGGCAAAGAAAACCGCCGGTTTCGCATCCGGTTCGGCGAGCCCGGCGCAGAGGCCTGATATCGGGCCCAAAGGAGATTTGACATGAGTGAAACCAGCCGTTTCGTCGTTTCGTCCGAGTGGCTTCACAACGAGCTCGGCAATCCCGACCTCAAGATCCTCGACGCCTCCTTCTATCTTCCCGCGCAGAACCGCGACGCGGATGCCGAATACGCCGCCGGACATATTCCGGGCGCCATCCGCTTCGACCACGACAAGGTCGCCGATCACTCGACCGGCCTGCCGCATATGGTGCCGGCGCCGGACGTGTTTGCAGAGGCGGTGGGCCGGATGGGCATCCACGAGAACGACCGGATCGTCATCTATGACGGTCCCGGCATCTTCTCCTCGCCGCGCGGTTGGTGGCTGTTCCGCATCATGGGCGCGCGGCAAGTCTTCGTGCTCGACGGCGGCATCGATGGCTGGAAGGCCGAAGGCCGGCCGCTCGAAACGACCGTCCCCTCGCCCGAACCCGTCATCTTCAGCCCGAATTTCAGGGTGGACAAGGTGATCGACTTCCAGACCATGCTGTCGATCGTCAGCGATGGCACGCGCCAGATCGCCGATGCGCGGCCGGCCGGCCGTTTTGCCGGCACCGACCCTGAGCCACGCGTCGGTATGCGTTCCGGTCATATGCCGGGTGCGGCCAGCCTTCCGTCCGGCACGTTCTCGGTCAACGGCAAGCTGCGTTCGCTGCCCGAGCTGCAAAAGGCGATCGAGGATGCCGGCATCGATTTCGGCCGGCCGGTGGTGACGAGCTGCGGCTCCGGCATCACCGCCGCGATCATCACGCTGGCGCTCGAATCCCTCGGCCATGAAGATAATGCGCTTTACGACGGCTCGTGGACCGAATGGGGCAGCCGCCAGGATACGCCGGTCGTCACCGGCCCGCCCTCGCCGAAAGCGGCGTGATCGCCATGGCGAAGAAGCCAGCTCCGCTGAAAGCCCATGTCACCAGCCTGGAAATGACCGCACCGCCGAAGACAAGCCTGGCGGTGCCGGTCAATATCCAGACGGCGATCATCCGCGCGCCCGAGATCCCGCTTCACTATTACCGCTATCTCTATCGGCAGGTGGGAAAACGTTGGCACTGGTACAAGCGCCTTCGCATGAGCGACGAGGAACTTGCAGCCGCCATCCACAATCCGCGCGCTTCCGTCACGGTGCTCTACGTCAACGGCGCGCCGGCTGGTTTTTTTGAGCTGTTCAAGGAAAGCGACGACGTCATCGAGCTCTCCTATTTCGGACTGTTCGAACGGGCGATCGGGCTCGGCATCGGCAAGTGGTTCCTGCTCCAGGCGCTCTATGCCGCTTGGCAGGACAATCCGCAGAAGGTGACCGTCACCACCAACACGCTCGACCATCCGCGCGCCCTGCAGCTCTACCAGATGATGGGTTTTTCGCCGGTTTCGACCTACGAAGCGCTGGTCCCGCCGATGACGGATGCCGAGCTCCTGAGAGCGCTCGACGGCTGATGTTCAAATTTTCACCCAAGGCGATGCTGATCGCTTTGGTGGTGATGATGCTGACGCATTCATATTCTTGACCGCAGGCAAGTATCGGGTGGCGAGAGGCATTCGACAGGCGCATCTCTTGTGCAACACGCACAGGAGAGCCCGATGACCATTTCCTTCAAAGCCATGCCCGCCGCTGATGCCGAACATCTCTGGAACGGCGGCGCCGACGCCTACGGACGCCAGCCCGAAACGATAACCTCCGACGGCCCCGGTTATCCCTGCCGCCATTGCCTCAAGAATATCGATGCCGGCGGGGAATTGCTGGTTCTTGCCTACCGCCCCTTCCCTGACCTGCAGCCTTATGCGGAAACCGGGCCGATCTTCCTGCACAAGCAGCCCTGCCGGCGTTACGCGGCGGAAGAGGTCCTGCCGCCCATGCTGGCGAGCACCGATTATATCGTCCGTGGCTACGGACGGGACGACCGCATCGTCTATGGCAGCGGCGCCGTGACGCCGACCGAGAGGATCACCGCGCGTGCCGAGGAACTGTTGGCCCGCGACGACATCGCCTATGTGCATGTCCGCTCGGCCCGCAACAATTGCTACCAGTGCCGGATCGACAAGGTCGAGGTGCGGGCGTTCGCGGACGCTGCTCTCGCAATCTGAAGCGCGAAAGCGCGCCGTTCCATCGAAGCGGCGCGCCATCATGTTCGTTCTGAAGCCCTCTTAGGCTTCAATTCTGGGTATTGTCGCCCTGCTCGTCGTCGCGTTCAAGGTTCTCGGCGAAATCGAGCAGCAGCCTGACGATCTCGCCGCCCTTCTTTTCGTCACCCTCAAGCTTGCGGGCAATCACCTCGCGAAGGTTGAGCATGGCTGCATCGACGCTGCGCGGCAACGACGGACCGGTCTCGCGGCCGCGCTCGTGGCGTTCCTGCCGCTGTTTGATGCGCTCGGCGAGCTGCGACAGCCGATCGAGGATCGTCGCGGCAAAGCTGCGGTTCTCGTCGAGATACTTGCGGCCTTCGTCGGTGATCGCATAGCGCTTCTTGTTGCCGTCCGCCTCGGCGACCACATAGCCGGCCTCCTCGAGATAGGTCAGCGTCGGGTAGATGACGCCGGGGCTCGGCGCATAAAAGCCGTAGGTGAGATCCTCGATATGCTTGATGATCTCGTAGCCGTGGCGCGGCTCCTTCTCGATCAACGCCAATACGACGAGGCGCAGGTCGCCCTGCATCAGGAAGCGGCCGATACGGCCATCACCGTCATCGCCGAAACCGCGGCCGCCGCCGGGACCGCCCCGGCCGCCGCGTCCAAATCCCCCGCTAAACGGGCCGCCGCGGGCGGCGAACATTTCCTCGAAACCCTTGCGGTCGCCACGCTCGCCGCAGCCATGTCTTCCATCGAACCTGTGTTTGAACATTTCTTGTCTCCTCAGACTGTCTTTCGATATATCTAAAGATAGCCACTCAGGAGATTTCGTCAACAACTAAGATATATCTAAATCATATCGTATTGATCTTAAACATAGAAAAACGCCGGACGCGAAGCGCCCGGCGTCTCTCCAGCCCCTAACTGATGGCTTAGTCGCCCCGCTTACGCGACGCTGAGCAGGCTTTCCGGCGCGAACGCCTCATAGCCGAGCGCTTCCGCGACCGGCTTGTTGGTGACGCGGCCTCTATGAACGTTGAGGCCGTTGCGCAGGTGCCTGTCTTCGGCGATCGCCCGCAGGCCGCGGTCGGCCAGCGCCAGCCCGTGCTGCAGCGTCGCATTGTTCAGCGCATGCGCCGAGGTCACAGGCACGGCACCCGGCATGTTGGCTACGCAATAATGGACGATGCCGTCAACCTCGTAGGTCGGCTCGGAATGAGTCGTCGCATGGGAGGTCTCGAAGCAGCCGCCCTGGTCGATCGCGACGTCGACCATGACTGCGCCCTGCTTCATGCCCGAGAGCATTTCGCGGCTGACCAGTTTTGGCGCGGCAGCGCCCGGAATGAGGACGGCACCGATGATCAGGTCCGCGGAGAAGACTTCCTCTTCCACCGCGTCGATCGTCGAATAACGGGTGTGGACGCGGCCGTTGAAGATATCGTCGAGCTGGCGAAGCCGCGGCAGCGACCGGTCGATGATCGAGACGTCGGCGCCGAGGCCCGCAGCCATCCGGGCCGCATGCAGCCCGACGACACCGCCGCCGATG
>NZ_JALBGW010000206.1:0-7142 GCF_023006485.1 Neorhizobium sp. BETTINA12A | reverse complement strand
ACCGCATCGCAAGGGGCGGCACCGGAGGCTTCCGCCGCCGGCCACTTGGCGAGAAGGCGCTCGGCCTCTTCCAGCCGCTTCACCGAAAAGTCGATCGGCTCGCGGTAGTGCGTCATCAGCATGGCCAGCCGCAGCACCTCGCCCGGCCATTGGCGGCCGCCGAATTTTTCGGTGTGCAGCAGGTCATAGATAGTGATGAAATTGCCCTCCGACTTCGACATCTTGCGGCCTTCGACCTGCACGAAGCCGTTATGCATCCAGACATTCGCCATCACCTCCGTGCCGTGGGCGCAACGCGACTGGGCGATCTCGTTTTCATGGTGCGGGAAGATCAGGTCGAGCCCGCCGCCATGGATGTCAAACACCTCGCCGAGATAACGCCGGCTCATCGCTGAGCACTCGATGTGCCAGCCCGGACGGCCGCGACCCCAGGGACTTTCCCAGCCGGGCTCGTTATGGGAGGAGAGCTTCCACAGCACGAAATCGCCGGGGCTTTTCTTGTGCGCATCGACGGCAACGCGGGCACCAGCCTGCTGTTCGTCGAGCGGACGCTTGGAAAGCTGGCCGTAATCGGCCATCGACTTGGTGTCGAACAGCACTTCGCCTTTTGCCACATAGGCATGGCCGTTGCCGATCAGCTTCTCGATGATCTCGATCATCTCGGCAATGGTGTCGGTGGCACGCGGCTCGACGGTCGGCTTCAGATTGCCGAGCAGGGCGACGTCCTCGTGGTACTGCGTCTCGGTCTTTTCCGTGACGAGGCGGATCGCCTCGTTGAGCGGCAGGCCGGGATGGTCGCGCAGCGCCCGCGCGTTGATCTTGTCGTCGACGTCGGTGATGTTGCGGGCATAGGTGACGTGGGCCTCGCCATAGATGTGACGGAGCAGCCGGAAGAGCACGTCGAAGACGATGGCCGGTCGGGCATTGCCGATATGGGCATAATCGTAGACCGTCGGGCCGCAGACATACATGCGTACGTTCTGGGGGTCGATCGGCGCGAACGCCGTCTTTTCACGGGTCAGCGTATTGTAGAACCTGAGCGGAATGCTCATCGAAAAATCTCCCCAACAGTCTCGCACGGCGAGCATCCGGTCGAGCGGGATGCCGAAAAGTGAACGCGGTTTTCGGACGACATCCCGCTCTCATTATCAACTAGGAGGCGGATGCTTTCGCGTTCGGGAAAACACGAAAACATCCGGCTCCGGCCGGGTCGTTTGTCTTCAAGGCTTTTCGAGAGACGAAAACGGCCGGGCCAGCGCGAACACTAGCGGATAATGATCCCACAAATGGAAATCGCCGTTTTCATGGAAGGCGTTATGGCGCGGGCAAGCCATTTGGTCAAGTGGGCGTCGCCCGCGCCGGAGAATATGAAGCCGCCTTACGCCGCCTTGCGGCCGATGCCGTTCCGGGCGACCGTGAACAGGAAGATCAGCATTGAGATGACGGTAATGATCGAACCGATCGCGGCAAGCGCTTCGCCGCCCGTCGACACCGCCATCGCGATACCTGGCACGAGACAGAGGACGCCAAGGACTGCAAAGCCGAGATGCACCTTCGCCAGCAGGGTCTCGGCAGCCGCCGGCGTCACGGTGTAGTAGAGGCCGAAAATCGCCATGGTCGTCCAGCCGACCAGGTTCAGATGCGCATGCGCCGGCGCCATCAGATGGTCGCCTGAGATCGCCATGTGAATGCCCCAGAACATGCCGACGGTGACGCAGAGCACGGCTGCGCCGAAGAAGCAGAAAGCGATGTTTCTCATCAGATTCCCCCGAAATTTAAAGTTCCTGCGCCCTATCGCAGGACCCGCAGCATAACAGAAATCGGATTTTATACATGGGGGTACCGGTGAGGTCGGCCATTGATCTGCCATAGGGATCAAAACATGGGCTTCGCACGTTGATGGGCGGAAATCGTGCCCCATCGGATGGATGCCAAATGGCCAGACAGGATAGACACCGCAACATTTTCGACATCTTCTCGAGCGCCGTCGCTTCCTGGTCGGGAAAACCCGTCACCTTCGTCGCCGCCGTCGTTCTGATCGTCGTCTGGGGCGTTACCGGACCGTTCTTCGGATTTTCGGAAACCTGGCAGCTGGTGGTCAACACCGGAACGACGATCATCACGTTCCTGATGGTCTTCGTGTTGCAAAATTCCCAGAACAGGGACGGCGAGGCGGTCCAGGCGAAACTCGACGAACTGATCCTGTCGAGCCAGGCCGCCAACGAGTTCATCGGAATTGAAAAGCTGGACGAGGAACAGCTTCGCAAGCTCAGCGAAAGTCTGCAACGCCGCGCCAAGACGCTGGATCAGGAGGCGGAGAATGTCTAGGGCGCGTCACCGGCCTTTGTCGGTCGGCGGATTGCTGTTGTCGAGCAGGGCCTGGGCGATGGATCTGCGCCGCGCGTCGTCGGTCATCGCTGAGCTGATCAGCCGCATCGTTTCCATGACACGGTCCCCAAGTGTTCCTTGTCGACGCGGACAATCGACCACTGCCAAACGTGGATAACCCGTGACGGAGGGGGCTTTATTCCGGCGCGCGGAAATCCACGAACCTGTTGTCGCGCACGACGAACAGGCGGCCGGTATCCTGAAGGTCGGGGGAGGCGAGGAAGAGGATCTTTTCGGCCACCTCCGAGGGATGCGGCAGGGTTTCCGGGTCTTCGCCAGGCACGGCCTGGGCGCGCATCGCGGTGCGGGTGGCGCCGGGATTGACGATGTTGACCTTGAGCGGCGTGTGATCGGTCTCGGCCGCCCAGATGCGGGCCATGTTCTCGACCGCAGCCTTGGAGACCGAATAGGCGCCCCAGAAGGCCGGCGCCTTGGATGCGACGCCGGACGACATGATCAGCGCGCGGCCGGCATCGGATTTGGTCAAGAGCGGCTCGACCGAGCGGATCAGCCGCCAGGTGGCGGTAACATTGGTCAGCATCACCTTTTCGAACACCTTCGCTTCGATATGGCCGAGCGGTGAGATGACGCCGAGGATGCCGGCATTGGCAACGAGGATGTCGAGCTTGCCCCAGCGCTCGAAGATCGAGGCACCGAGCTTGTCGATCGCCGCCATGTCGGTGATGTCGAAGGGAACCAACGTGGCGGTGCCGCCGGCCGCCTTGATCGCATCGTCTAGATCCTCCAGGCCGCCAACGGTGCGGGCGGTGGCGATCACATGCGCGCCGGCTTTCGCGAGTGCCAACGCCGTGAAATAGCCGATGCCCCGCGACGCGCCGGTCACCAGCGCGATCCTGCCCTTCAGGTCGATAGTCATGATTTTCCGCCCTTAGCAATACGTGCAACGGGTTACCGTTGCCGGTGGATATCTCGTGGAGGAGGCGGCCTCTTTCGCACAGGTTCGGCCTCAGACTCCCTCATCCCTGTGCTTGTCACAGCGATCCAGCCTACGCAAGTCCTTGCGCGTTGGAGAGGCGTCGTCGTCGTTGGAGACCCTGTTCATTGAGCGCCGAACCAGCCAGCCCCCCTCTGCCCTGCCGGACATCTCCCCCACGGGTGGGGAGATCGGATGGGCGCACCGCCCTCCCCAAACAACAAACGTTGCTGTCAATCGCATCAGGAGTTTGGCGGGAAGAGCATGCCGCTTGTAATCTCCCCACCTGTGGGGGAGATGCCCGGCAGGGCAGAGGGGGGCGATCTGGCTCGACGTTGATTTCAGCTTCGGGAGACGCTCACCTCACCCGTTGCTGGCCAGAACCGAAACCTTGCGGCCCATCGTCTCGCCGTCCTTGTCGAGCAGACGGGTGGGATAGTCGCCGGTGAAATAGTGGTCGGTGAACTGCGGCCGCGCATTGTTGCGGTCTTCGCCGCCGACGGCGCGGTAGAGGCCGTTGATCGACAGGAACTCCAGCGAGTCCGCGCCGATATACCGGCACATGGCTTCCAGGCTGTCGTACTGGTTGGCGAGCAGCTTGTCGCGGTCCGGCGTGTCGATGCCGTAGAAGTCCGGGTAATAGATCATCGGGCTGGCGACGCGCAGATGCACTTCCTTGGCGCCGGCATCGCGGATCATCCGGACGATCTTCAGCGACGTCGTGCCGCGCACCACCGAATCGTCGACGAGCACGACGCGCTTGCCCTCGATCATCGCCCGGTTGGCGGAATGCTTGAGCTTGACGCCGAAAGCGCGGATCTGCTGGGTCGGCTCGATGAAGGTGCGGCCGACATAGTGGTTGCGGATGATCCCGTATTCGAAGGGGATGCCGCTTTCCTGGGCGTAACCCAAGGCAGCGGGCGTGCCGCCATCCGGCACAGGCACGACGACGTCGGCTTCGACCGGGGCTTCTTTCGCGAGGTTGATGCCCATGTTCTTGCGGGCGACATAGACGCTGCGGCCGCCAACGACGGAATCGGGGCGGGCGAAATAGACGTATTCGAACAGGCAGAGCCGCTCCGGCTGACCGTTGCCGGCCTTGCGGGCGTCGATCGAGATCGAGCCGTCCGGCTGAATCTCGCAGATGATGACTTCGCCATTCTCGACGTCGCGGACGAACTTGGCGCCGATGATGTCGAGCGCGCAGGTCTCTGACGCGAAGATTGGCTTGCCGTCGAGTTCGCCCATGACCAGCGGGCGAATGCCGGTGGGATCGCGCGCGGCGATCAGCTTGGTGCGGGTGACGGCGAGCATCGAATAGCCGCCTTCCATCTGCCGGATCGCATCAATGAACCGGTCGGCGGTCGACGAATAGCGGGAGCGGGCGATGAGATGCAGGACGACTTCGGTATCGGAGGTCGACTGACAGATGGCGCCGCCGGCGATCAATTGCCGGCGCAGCGTCAGGCCGTTGGTGAAATTGCCGTTATGGGCAACCGCGATGCCGCCGACTTCGAGTTCGGCAAACAGCGGCTGGACATTGCGCAGCGCCACCTCGCCGGTGGTCGAATAACGGTTGTGGCCGATGGCAATATTGCCGGGGAGACGGGCAAGTGTCACAGGGTCGGTATAATGGTCGCCGACGAGGCCCATGCGGCGTTCCGAATGGAAGCGCAACCCGTCGAAGGAGACGATGCCGGCTGCTTCCTGGCCACGGTGTTGCAGGGCGTGCAGCCCGAGCGCCGTCAGCGTCGCGGCCTCGGGATGGCCGAGAATGCCGAACACGCCGCATTCCTCATGCAGCGTATCGCCATCCCATTCGTTGACGCTGTCCTCGGCGAATGTCTCGGAAACCGGCTGATTCATCTTGGCCCCTTATCCCTGTGGACAACCTGTCCCTGACAGAAAAATGGAAAGGCCGGCCGGGGGAGAAGCTCCCCGGAAACCAGCCTGTTTTTCACTTAGATGCGAATGATACCACAAATGGTGACGTTTTGCGCTGCATCAAGCGCAAGATCACGTCAATTATTTGTCGCAGGCGCGTCATCTGCCGCCGGCTGGTCCTGAGCCGGAGCGCCATCGGCAGGCGCTGCTTCCTTGCCGAGGATGCGCGCGCGGATCTGCGGCTCGATATCGGCGGGCAGTACGGCTTCGAGGCGGGCGACCAGCGTATCGAGGAATGGCTTCGATTTCGCCTGCGTCACCCAGGTCGGCTGGGCATTGGCGGCCACCAGCCAGTTCCAGAATGCGACAGCGACGACGAGCAGCAGGATGCCGCGAGCGGCGCCGAACAGGAAACCAAGCGTCCGGTCGAGCGCGCCGATGCGGCTGTCGATGATGAAATCGGCGATCCGCGTGGTGATGAACGAGATGACGATCAGCGCGATCAGGAAGATGGCGCCCGCGGACGCGGCGATCGCGATGCGCTCGTCACTCAGGTGAGGTTTCACATAGGGCAGAACCAGGGGGTAGAGGTAATAGGCGGCGGCGATTGAGCCGGCCCAGCTCGCTATCGACAGCACCTCTCGCGAAAAGCCGCGAACCATGGCGAGAACGGCGGAAAACAGCGTCACAGCGATGACGATACCATCGAAAATCGTGATGGGCATATATGATCTACTCCAGACTTGCCGACTTCAAGACTTGCCGGCTTTTAGCCCGGCGCCCCGCCTTACCGCAGCCGTCATACATCAGCGGGCTTGTTAACGGAAGATCAATCATCTTCCGGCGTTTGTCTCAGCTTGGCGGCGGAACCGGCAATGCGCGATACCAGGTCCGGCAGGTCCTCGATCGTCACCCAGCGTCCGTTGGCACCCTTCGGCACTTCGGCGGAGGTGGCCGGCAGCATCGCCCCTGCAAAACCAAGTTTCTCAGCTTCCTTAAGGCGTTGGGCGGTCTGAGACACAGGTCGCACAGCGCCCGAGAGGCTGATTTCGCCGAAATAGACGCAATCGGCCGGCAGGGCAAGGCCGGCAAGCGACGAGACCAGTGCGGAAGCGACCGCGAGATCGGCCGCCGGCTCGGTAATGCGGTAGCCGCCCGCGACGTTCAGATAGACGTCGTGCTGGCCGAGCTTGACGCCGCAATGGGCCTCCAGCACCGCGAGAATCATCGACAGGCGTGACGAATCCCAGCCGACCACGGCGCGCCTGGGCGTGCCGAGCGAGGTCGGCGCGACCAGCGCCTGCACTTCGACGAGAACCGGCCTTGTGCCTTCCATGCCGGCAAAGACGGCAGCACCTGGCGATTTCGAATTGCGCTCGCCGAGGAAAAGTTCGGACGGGTTGGTGACTTCGCGTAAGCCCTTGTCGGACATTTCGAACACGCCGATCTCGTCGGTCGGCCCGAATCGGTTCTTGACGGTGCGCAGGATACGGTAGTGGTGACCGCGATCGCCCTCGAAATAGAGGACCGCATCGACCATGTGCTCGACGACGCGCGGGCCGGCGATCTGGCCTTCCTTGGTGACGTGGCCGACGAGAACCATGGCCGCACCCGTCTGCTTGGCAAACCGGATCATCGCCTGCACGCCGGTGCGCACCTGGGTGACGGTGCCCGGCGCCGAATCGGCGGTGTCGCTCCACAGCGTCTGGATCGAATCGATGATGACGAGGTCGGGGCGCTTACCCTCGCCGATGGTGGCGAGGATGTCTTCGACATTGGTTTCTGCCGCAAGCAACACCTCGGTATCGGCGGCATCCAGGCGCTGGGCGCGCAGGCGCACCTGCGCCACCGCCTCTTCGCCCGAGACATAGATGATCCGGTGGCCGCGGCGGGAGAGGGCGGCGGCGGCCTGCATCAGAAGCGTCGATTTGCCGAT
>NZ_JALBGW010000205.1:0-7337 GCF_023006485.1 Neorhizobium sp. BETTINA12A | reverse complement strand
CGGATCGATGTAACGCGGCCCGCTGTCACTGGCGAGAGCCCCGCCGATCAGGCCGCCGATGACGCCCGCGGCCAAACCTCCGGCAATCAGCGCGCCATCGTTGTTATGATGCCTGCGCGGCGGGTCACGGCGATCATATCGATCGTATCGGTCGTAGTGTCTGTCCCACTGCTGGGCCGAGGCTTCACCGGCCGGCAACAGGACGCTGGTGCAGGTAGCGGCCAGAATCAGCGCCGAGACAATCATCTTCTTCATCACAAGCGTCTCCGTTTCCACCGAGCTGCGCCTGAAAGCGGCAAAAGGGGCTCGGGTATTGCCGGACAATGCAGGTGCCGAGCTTAACGGTCCCTGAACGGAAAACCTGTCGCTCGCACCCTGCCGAAATTACGAAAACCGTATAAGACCGTATTTCTCGCCACTCATTGTTGGTCTCTCCCGCGCGCGTCCCGCTTTCATACTTTTGCGTGAAAATATTTTTCACATACACGGGATCAGAGCATCAGATGAACTTCACGGACTCCCACCATATCCATGTCATTGGCGGCCAATATGCGGTGTCGGCCGATCCCGATACCGTGCTGATGACCGTTCTCGGGTCCTGCGTCTCGGCCTGCATCTACGACACCACCACCAGCATCGGCGGGATGAACCATTTCATCCTGCCCACGAGCGGCGGACTGGAGATCATCCAGCATCCGGAACGCTACGGCGATCTGGCCATGCGTGCGCTTGTCGACGACCTGTGCAGTCTTGGCGCGGAACGCCGGAACCTTCGGGCCAAGCTGTTTGGCGGCCGCACCCGCAAATGCAGCGGCTACGATCCCGGATTGCTGAACGCCGCGTTCGCCAGGCGCTTCCTTCAGGCGGAAGGCATCAAGCTTGTCGATTCCAGCCTCGGCGATGACCTGGCGCGCTGGATCGCGTTTCACCCGACGACAGGCAGCGTACAGATGCGGATCACTGCGGCCACGGTGCCCGCTCCGCCAACTTCCCGCATCGGCGACGCAACCGCCAGGGCAGCGCGATACTGACCGCCCGCTACGTTCTGCCGCCGCGTCAGCAGTATTGCCAGTTCTTCGGAGCGGGGATGTGCGCCGACATTGCCGAGGTGAGAGCGTTGAGAGCCGGAAACGCCGGCTCAGTTCGACACCGAGCTCACGATCGCACCGCCGAGCCAGTTGCGGACCTTGGTTTCCAATGCCTCCGGACTGATCGGCTTGGAGAGGTAATCGTCCATGCCGACCTGGAAGCAGAGTTCGCGGTCGCTTTCGAGCGCATGCGCCGTGACGCCGATGATCGGCGTATGGGTGCCGGTCTCCTGTTCGAGCTCGCGGATTTTCTGGGTCGCCTGATGGCCGTTCATGACCGGCATCGAAACGTCCATGATGATGACCGCCGGATCGTGCTTTTTCCACGCTTCGACCGCTTCCGCACCGTTCTTGACGATCTGGAACAGCCAGCCGGTGGTCTGCAGGATCTGGGTAAAGACGATCTGGTTGACCTCGTTGTCCTCGGCGACCAGCACGTCGAGCGTCGGCGCCGCCTGCATGGGCGGCGTGGAGACCGGGACCACCGGCTGTTCGGCAATCACTGGCGCCGAAGCAACCAGCTTGGGTGCTGCAACCGGCGCCAGGGGCCGCACGGCCGTCTGAGTCCGACCGGCCGCTTGCTCCGCTTCGACTGCCCGGCGCTTGGTGCGGATCGAGCGGACGACGTCGATGATCGTGCTGCGCAGCAGGTTGGCGCGTGCCGGCTTCATCAGATGCGCCTGGATGTTGAGGGCGGCGAACATGCTGTCGTCGCCGGCCATGTCCATCGAGGTCAGGAAAACCACGCCGGTTCCGTCGAAGCGCGGATCACGCCGGAGCTGCTTGGCGAAGTCCAGGCCGTTCATCTCCGGCATGTGGTAGTCGAGCACGATAGCATCGACAGTGACGCCGATACGGGCGGCCTCGCTGAGGATCGCCAGCCCCTCGGCGCCGCCGTCGGCTGCGACCGTGTCGAACCCCCACATGGTAAGCTGTTCGGTGAGGATGCGGCGGTTGACGGCATTGTCGTCGACAACGAGGATGCGGGCGCCGCTAGTGTTGATCGGCAAGGTCGTCAGGACGTTGCGCTCGCTGACCACCTGGAACGGCAGGTGCACGGTGAAGACCGAGCCGCGACCGACTTCGCTCGTCACGTCGATATAACCGCCGAAGAGTTCGGTGAGGCCGGCGGTGATCGCCAGCCCCAGGCCGGTGCCTTCGTGGCGGCGCGTCGAGGACGTGTCGACCTGCGAGAATTTCTCGAACACCGATTTCAGTTTCTCTTCGGGAATGCCGAGGCCGGTATCCTCGATGCGGATCGACAGCATCATCTCGCCGGGGCCTTTTGCCTCCGACCTCAGGTCGATGAAGACATGCCCCTTTTCGGTGAATTTTACCGCGTTGCCGACGAGATTGGTGATGATCTGGCGGAAACGCCCCGCGTCGCCCATCACCGTCTCGCGGATCGAGACGTCGCCGCGCACGATGAGTTCGATATCCTTCTCGGCAGCGGACGAGGATAAAAGCGTCGCCACGTCCTCGATCGCCTCGACCGGGTCGAACGGCGCCTTGCGCAGCGTCATCTGCCCGGCATCGATCTTGGAAAAGTCGAGGATGTCGTTGATGATCGTCAGAAGCGCATTGCCCGATTTGACGATGATGTCGATGAAGGTCTTCTGGCGGGTGTCGAGATTGGACTTGGCAAGCAGCTCCGCCATGCCGAGCACGCCGTTCATCGGGGTGCGGATCTCGTGGCTCATATTGGCGAGGAATTCCGACTTCGCCCGGTCGGCGGCCTCGGCGCGCTGCAGGAGGCGGGTCAGTTCTTCCTCGCGGCTCTTCATCTCCGTGACGTCGGTGAAGACGGCCAGCCAATGGTCGCTGCCGGTCAGCTTTGCCTCGACCTGGATCCACTTGCGGCCCTCGACGCGGAAGGCGGCAAACACCGGCTTGCCGGCTGCGACATTGTCTTCCCAGGCCTGCAGCGTCGCCGCCGCTTCCTCGGACGTGCCGAGATCGCCGCGCTCGACGCAATAGCGGAAGAGATCGCGCCACAGGCCTCCGGCGCCCACCATCTCGGCCGGCATGTCGAGCATGGCCGGCAGCGCGTCATTGGAGAAGATGATCTCGCCGTCATGCAGGATGAGCAGCCCTTGCGACATGGCGCTCGTCGCGTCGCGCATCAGCGCGCCGTGGGTTTCGAGCGCCGCACGGGCCTCCTGGATCTCCTGCTCGCGCTTGCGGACAGCCGTGATGTCCATGTAGCTCAGCAGGATCTTGCCGCCGGAAAGCTGAGTGCCGGAAATGACAATCACCAGGCCGCTGCGGCTTTTCACCTCGATCGGAGGCCGCTCCTGACCGTCGGTCAAGGCGGCGATGCGCTCCCGGTAGATTTCCTCGAAGCTGCTCGTCGAGCCGCTATAGATGCCGTGGTCGAAATTGACCTTGAGGAAGTCCCGATAGGAACGGCCGGGCAGATCGAACTGCTCTCCGGCATCCCAGAAGGAATAGAAGGCCGGGTTGGCGTATTCGAACAGGAACTGCTCGTCGAGGATCGCCACGCCGACGGGCATGGTGTGCAGGATCGTCTGCAGATCCTTGCCCATCTTCTCCGCCTTGTTCTGCGCCTCCTTGATGCGGGAGACGTCCATGCGCGAGCCGACGAGGTTGTGCGCGCCGTCATTGGTGGTCACCCGGCGCAGGTGCGTGATGACCGGGACGACCGATCCGTCGGGAAAGGTGATGTCCTCCGATTTCTCGATGTCCTCGCCTGTCATTACCTGGTCGTTCTCGATACGGAAACGATCGGCCGCGTCAGGGAACATTTCCGTTTCGGTCTTGCCGAGGAAATGGCTTCTCGGCTTGCCCAGCATCGCCTCGTAGGCGGCATTGGCATAGGTGAGCTGGCGGTCGCTGTTGCGCACGAACACGGGCACCGGCAGGTCTTCGAGGACGGCGCGAAACAGGTCCGTCTCCGAGACATGGGTGCGCAGGAGCATTTCCTGCTCCTTGAAATCGGTCACGTCGTGACGGATGGCGATCAGCAGGCCGTTTTCGAGACGCTTGTTGATGCTCCGCAGCCAGCGTCCGTCGGAAAGCTGGTCGATGCTTTCGGAATAGGGAAGATCGAACGGTTTCATCCGCTCGGCTATCCAAGCGTCCTTGTTCGGCACATCGGAACCAAAGCTCGCCGGCGACACGCGCTGGCGGCGATCATAGGCAAATCCGAGAATATCGTTGAGCGTGATCCCCGGCTGGATATCGATCGAGATCGATGAAAAATGATTGATGAGCTGGGAATTGCAGTAGAGCAGAACGTTGTGCTTGTCATAGATGCCGATACCCATTTCGAGCATGTCGAGGGCATCGTCGAGAAGCGCGTTGTTGAAAGGCGAAAACGGCGCGATCGGCTTTGCAGCGTTGGCCGTAGCACCACTGGCCGGGGCACCGGGGGGCGGGACGACGGCGCGTGATGCAACGGCAAGCGGGGCAACGTTGTTCGGCTCTGAAATGGCGGCAACGCCCGGTACCGCCGCAAACGTGCCGAACAGATAGGTATGGTCGTCTTCCGTCAGGAAACGCTCGATATGAATTTCATGGCGGACGACGCCGGAGCGGTCGAAACAGAGCGCCGTCTCGTCGGTACCGAAAACGATCGCCCGGCATTCCTTTTCCTTGCGGTCGGCATCGTCCAGCGCGCCTGCAAGGCCACGGCTGGTATTGCCGGCGAATTCGCTCGGATGCATGCCGAAAAGGCGTGCATAGGCAGCATTCACCGCCACGTAGCTAAGGGCGCTGTCCTTGATGAACGCGGGTTCGGCAAGATCGTTGATCCGCTCGCACGCCGTTTTCAAGAGTTCGCTTTCCGTGTCCACCTTCCCCGCTCCTCGTGCCGGCCGATATCCGGCTCGATTCGTTTGTCTCCCAATCGACTGATAACACCATAGCGAGTGTTAACATCGTGTTGTTGAAACAGTACGACTTATCATTTCTGGCATTTGTCAACCGGAAGCGCCTATATATGGGCGCCAATACAGCCTGTGATTGATCGTGACGGGCATCGACATCCGCAGACATCCAACCGCATGGCGTAAGTGATCCGAGCTAATCCGAAAGCAACTCGGAGAAAGTCCCGATTTCCGCCGCCAAATCTTCTCCATGTTATAGCCACGATCCGGCCATAATCGACATTGGCAATTGCTGAGGCTTGATAAAAATCAACCGCAGGCGGCATGAAGCTGAACGTTCGTTCAGACTATCGGGAAATCGTCTTCATCAATCCGCCGCCTTTGGGCGCGACCATTTCTTCACCCCTTGAGGACAAAAAGGGAAAGGAAAAGAACATGTCGGCACTGAAAAAGACGATATCACTCGGCCTCGCCGCACTGTCCGTAGCGGGCGCCCTGACGGCGACGGCTCCGGCGGCAGAAGCCCGCGACCGCCATCGCAATGTCTGGCCGGGCGTGGCAGCAGGCCTTGCTGGCGGCATCATCGGCGGCGCAATCATCGCAGGGTCGCAGCGGCCGGCTTACGCCGAGCCCGAATATGTGGAGCCGGAATACGACTACGCTCCCCCGCCTCCGCCGCCGGTCTATTACCGCCGCGCCTATTACCGGGACTACCCACCCGTCTGCGAACTCGAATGGCGCCGCAACCGCTATGGCGAGCCTTATCGCGTCGAAGTCTGCTCGCGCTGATCGCCAGGCGATCGCCTAACCTTAAGGAGCCTGTTTCCGCCGCCGGCGGATGCAGGCTTTTTGTTGTGCTGCAGACGCGCTGAGCGCGGTTACGGACACGGCCGGGAAGCTACGCAATTTCGCGAGTGCGAAACATCTGCTTGACTTTTGCCCGGAAAACCACCAAATGCGCTTCAGCTTTCACCTTCCGGCCGCCGCGTGAGTTGGCCCCGCGTCATTAAAGACACCGCGAAGAAGGAACAAGGCGCAAAGATAGATCGCCCTCGATCCCGGAGGGTTTAAGCGCTGGAGAGCAATTTCCAACTTGCAAGTTCCCACTTCACGCGGGGTTCTTGACGCCAAAGGCAGACCGGACGGCATGGTGCCAGTCCGGCGATACGCTTTTGGCGCCCCGAAAAGGTATTCGACTTGACGAATTTCCACGAGCTTGGTCTGTCCAAGCAGACCGTAGCCACTCTTTTTGCGCTCGGTTACGAAACACCGACCCCGATCCAGGCCCAGGCGATCCCCCAGCTTCTCGAAGGCCGCGACATGATCGGCCTTGCCCAGACTGGCACCGGCAAGACCGCCGCATTCGGCCTCCCGATCATCGAAATGCTTGCCAAGGATCCGAAGCGTCCTGACAATCGCACCACCCGTACGCTCATCCTCGCTCCGACCCGCGAACTGGTCAACCAGATCGCCGCCAGCCTGAAGAGCTATGTGCGCGGCACCCCGATGAAGATCAACGCCGTTGTCGGCGGCGCCTCGATCAACAAGCAGCAGCTGCAGCTCGAAAAGGGTACCGACATTCTCGTCGCGACCCCGGGCCGCCTGCTCGACCTGATCGCCCGCCGTGCCATCGGCCTGACTGCCGTGCGTTACCTCGTTCTCGACGAAGCCGACCAGATGCTCGATCTCGGCTTCATCCACGATCTGCGCAAGATTTCCAAAATGGTGCCGAACAAGCGCCAAACCCTGCTCTTCTCGGCCACCATGCCGAAGGCGATCGCCGATCTTGCCTCCGACTTCCTCAAGGACCCGGTCCAGGTTTCGGTCACGCCTCCGGGCAAGGCTGCCGACAAGGTCGAACAGTTCGTCCACTTCGTGGTCGGCAAGAACGACAAGACGGACCTTCTGAAGAAATCGCTCGAAGAAAACCCGACCGGCCGCGCCATGGTTTTCCTGCGCACCAAGCACGGCGCCGAGAAGCTCTCCAAGCATCTCGAGCATATCGGTTTCAAGGTCGCCTCGATCCACGGCAACAAGAGCCAGGGCCAGCGCGAACGCGCCCTCAAGGCCTTCCGTGACAACGAGATCCGTGTTCTGGTCGCCACCGACGTTGCTGCTCGCGGCATCGACATCCCTGGCGTCACCCACGTCTTCAACTACGACCTACCGGAAGTACCGGACGCCTACGTTCACCGCATCGGCCGCACCGCGCGTGCCGGCCGTGACGGCATTGCGATCGCCTTCTGCGCCCCCGATGAAGCCCGCCTGCTGCGCGACATCGAGCGCCTGATGAACATCGAAATCACCACCGCATCCGGCGAACGCCCCGAAGGCGGCCGCCAGCCACGCGGCGGTGCCGGCAACAACAACCGTGGCGGCGCTGCCAATCGCGGCCGTGGCG
>NZ_JALBGW010000204.1:0-7392 GCF_023006485.1 Neorhizobium sp. BETTINA12A | reverse complement strand
CAGCGTCACCATCGGCCTGCTGCGCGCCTTTGCCCGCCGCGGCGTCAAGGTGCGCGGCATCAAGACAGGCCCGGATTATATCGATCCGGGTTTCCACGAGGCCGCGACGCATCGGCCGGGCCTCAACCTCGACAGCTGGGCGATGGCGCCGGACCTGCTGCGGCACTTGGCGCGCGGACAGGCGGAGGATGCCGAGCTGCTTCTGATCGAAAGCGCCATGGGCCTTTTCGACGGCATCGTCAGCGAAGAGAACCGTTCGGGCGCTGCCTCCGATCTTGCCCGGCTGTTCCGCCTGCCCGTGCTGCTGGTGCTGGACGTCTCCGGCCAGTCCCAGACCGCCGGCGTGATCGCCTATGGCTTTGCCCATTACGATCCGACCGTGAAGATCGCCGCCTGCGTGCTCAACCGAGCCGGCAGCGAACGGCACAAGAAACTGTGCGGCGATGCTATCCAGGCGGCCGGGATTCCCGTGGTCGGCACCGTCCTGCGTGATCCCTCGCTGGTTCTGCCCGAGCGGCATCTGGGCCTGGTGCAGGCGAGCGAACACCCGGAAATGGACGCGCATATCGAGCGGCTGGCCGATGCCATGGAGGCCTCGCTCGACCTCGATGCGATCTATGCCGCCGCAAAACCCTTCAATATTCCCGGCGGTTCGACGGAAAAATCACTGCGTCCGCCCGGCCAGCGGATCGCGCTGGCGCAGGATGCCGCCTTTACCTTCCTCTATCCGCATCTGATGCGCGAATGGCGCTCCGCCGGCGCCGAGGTCGTACCCTTCTCGCCACTGGCCGATGAAGCGCCGGCTGTCGGCTGCGACGTCTGCTGGCTGCCGGGCGGATATCCCGAACTGCATGCCGGACGGCTTGCCGCAGCCGAAAATTTCAAGACCGGCCTAACGCGATTTGCGGAAACAAAGCCCGTTCACGGCGAATGCGGCGGCTACATGGTGCTCGGCGAAACGCTGGAGGATGCCGACGGCGTGACGCACGCCATGACGGGTCTCCTGTCCCACCGCACCAGTTTCGCCAAACGCCGGATGAACCTCGGTTACCGCCAGGCGGAGATCGCCGAGAACAGCCCGCTCGGCGGCAAGGGCGATACGATCCGCGGCCATGAATTCCACTATGCCAGCGTTGTTTCGCCGGGGACCGACCAGCCGTTTGCAACGATCGCCGACGGTGGCGGCAAGCTGATCGGTCCGACGGGCGGCCGGCGGGGCCTCGTCAGCGGCGCCTTTTTCCACGCGATTGCCCGCGGCTAACCGGCAGGGGTTGAAAGCGCCCTAAGCGCGACAACCGCCCGTTCCGCATCCGCCGCCGGCACGAAGATGTGGTCGTGGTAATAGGCCGCGACGACATTGGCGCTGATGCCCTCCTTGGTGAGTGCAGCCGCCATCGCCGCAGTCATGCCGACCGCCTCCAATGAAGAATGCACCATCATGGTGATGCAGCGAAGCGGCGTGCTGGAGGCGAGCTCGGCCTTTTCGGCAGCCTCTCTCGGCAGGATCAGCGTCAGGCCTTCCTTCTCGAAGAACAGTCCGATCGGCTTCAGCGCCAGATAATCGTGCATTGTCTCGGGCGGCACGGTCGCATAGACGAATTCACCGTCGACAAGAACCGGCTCAAGGCTCGCAAGCAAGGTGGAAAGGTCGGTGATTCCGCTCATGAGGCCTCCAAAGATCGCTCCATAACCGAGGTTAAGACGGCGATCTACGACCCGCAAGACCCGATATCGCCTCCAAAATAATCGCCCGCAGCGCAAATCCGTCTTGCGCGTCCCTCGCCAGCTTCTAGTCTGCGCTGCTACGAGGCTAAGCCCCTCGAACGATTGGTTTCCAACAGCAAGGTGTTCCGGTGACGGATTTCGAAAAGACCCGCTCGCTCTTCTATCTGCCGGAGGGCGTGATCTATCTCGACGGCAATTCGCTCGGACCGCTGCCGCTTGCAGCCAGGGAACGCGTCGCCCGGCTGATGACCGATGAATGGGGCGAGCTGCTGATCAAGGGTTGGAACAAGGCCGGCTGGATGGCAATGCCGCGGCGGATCGGCGACCGGGTGGCCAAGCTGATCGGGGCGGCGGAAGGCACGGTCGTCATGGGCGACACCCTGTCGATCAAGGTCTACCAGGCGCTCGCCTCCGCATTGGAACTGGTGCCGGAACGTAAGGTCGTATTGTCCGACAGCGGCAATTTTCCGTCCGACCTCTATATGGCGCAGGGCCTGATCGGCTCGCTCGGCAAGGGCCACGAGCTGAAGATCGTCGAGCCGGAAGGGATCGAAGCCGCGATCGACGAAACCGTCGCCGTGGTCATGCTGACCGAGGTGGACTATCGCACCGGGCGGCTGCACGACATGAAGGCGCTGACCGAAAAGGCGCATGCAGCCGGCGCGATCACCGTCTGGGATCTTGCCCACACGGCCGGTGCCCTGCCTGTCGATCTTTCCGGTGCGAACGCGGATTTTGCGGTCGGCTGCACCTACAAGTACCTGAACGGCGGGCCCGGCGCGCCGGCCTTCATCTATGTCGCGCCCCGCCATGCGGACAAGGTGCGGCCGGCGCTGTCCGGCTGGCTGGGGCACGAACAGCCCTTCGCCTTCGATCTCGGTTATCGTCCGGGTGGCGGTATCGACCGCATGCGGGTCGGCACGCCGCCGATCATCGGGCTTGCAGCGCTCGATGCAGCGCTCGATGCCTGGGACGGCGTCGACATGGGAGACCTGCGCCGCCAGTCGATCAAGCTCTGTGATCTGTTCGTCGCGGAAGTCGAAAGGCGCTGCCCGATGCTGAAGCTCGGTTCCCCCCGGGACGGGATGAAGCGCGGCAGCCAGATTTCCTTCCTGCACGATGAAGGCTACGCGATCATGCAGGCCCTGATCGCGCGCGGCGTGATCGGCGATTTCCGCGCCCCGAACGCCATTCGTTTCGGCTTCACGCCGCTCTATATCGGCGAGGCCGAGGTGTTGGGAGCGGTGGATATCCTCGAAGACATCATGACCAATCGCCTCTGGGACACCACCGAATATAGACAGCGGGCGCTGGTGACCTGAGCGGATGACGGAAGAACGGCCCACATCCCCCCGAAAGCTCTCCAAGGTCGTGCCCTACCGGCTCGCGCGCAGCAACGCGGAAATGATGAAGCTCGTCAGCCTGCTTTGCGAAGCCAACGGTTTCAAGCTGAATATCTGGCGGGTCATGTCCGCGATCGGCACCTATCGATCGATCTCGCCGATGGAGATCGGCAAGCTTACGACAATCGACAAGGCGATGGTGTCGCGTGCCATCCGCGAGCTTGTCGACCGCGACCTGATCGACCGCCGCGCCGACGCACGCGATGCGCGATGGGCCCAGATCCAGCTGACGACAGCAGGAACGGCCGTCTACGAAAAGATGGTGGCCGGCATCGATGCCCTCGAGAAACACATGTTCGGCGATCTGCCGCCCGAAAAGACCGCAGCCTTCATGGAGATGCTCGAACTGATCGAGCGTCGCGCCAAGTCGGCGCGTGAGATGGTGGAATTGAACGGCAAAGCCGGTTTGGCGCGGCTGTTGGGAAACGATGTCGAGTGAGACTTCCGCACTCCGACCACGTCCAGGCCGGGCCTCCGTAAGCTTTTCATAACCATTATCAGAATTGTTTACAAAGAAACAATCTCCCTGTAAACAAATGGCAGGGCGGGAGGAGATCGCCCGCTTTTGTCCTGGGAGGATCCTATGAAGAACCGGTTTTTTGCTGGGATGGCGCCCGTTGCCGCCCTGTCCATGTCCCTATTTGCAAGCTCTGCGCTGGCCGACATCACGATCGGCGTGACCATATCGTCGACCGGCCCGGGTGCGGCGCTCGGCATTCCGCTGAAGAACTCCGTCGAATTGTGGCCGACCGAAGTGGGTGGCGAAAAGCTGAAGGTCATTGTTCTCGATGACGCCGGCGACCCGTCCATCGCCACCACCAATGCCCGCCGCTTCGTCAACGACGACAAGGTCGACGTGTTGGTCGGCTCGGCACTGACCCCCGCTTCGATCGCCGTCGCCGGCGTAGCGGCTGAAAGCAGCACGCCGCATCTCGGATGCTCGCCGGTTCCGCCGAACATTTCCAAAGGCAAGTGGACCTTCATCATGCCGCAGGATGCCGGCCTGATCGCCAAGAACCTGTTTGCCAAGATGAAGGCCGACGGGGTCAAGACGGTCGGTTATATCGGCTTCTCGGATAGCTATGGCGACCTGTGGATGGGCCAGTTCAAGGCGATCGGCGAACAATACGGTTTGAAGGTCATCGCCGACGAGCGTTATGCCCGTCCCGACACCTCCGTTTCCGGCCAGGTATTGAAACTCGTTGCCGCCCGTCCGGATGCCGTCTTCGTCGGAGCCTCCGGCACCGGCGCCGCGCTGCCGCAGATCGGCCTGCGCGAACGCGGCTTTACCGGCAAGATCTACCAGACCCATGGCGCCGTGACCTTCGATTTCCTGCGCATCGCCGGCAAGGCTGCCGACAACACGATCTTCGCCTCCGGCCCGGCCATGGCGCCGGAAGCCCTGCCGGATACCGCGGAGACCAAGCCGGAAGGCATGGCCTACGTGACGGCCTACGAAAAGAAGTTCGGTCCCGGCACCCGCACCCAGTTCGGCCCACATATCAACGATGCCATGGCCATCCTGAAGAAAGCCATCCCGGTCGCGCTCAAGAAGGCAAAGCCCGGCACGCCGGAATTCCGCGCGGCTCTCCGTGACGCTATCGAAACCGGCGGTCCGTTCCCGGCAAGCCAGGGCGTCTTCAACTTCAAGGCCGACGATCACCTTGGCCTCGACGACCGCGCCGTCGTGCTATTCACAGCCAAGAACGGCAAGTTCGAAATCACCAAGTAAAGAGCAACTGAACGAGGCCCGGCGTCCGCGCCGGGCCTTTTTGCAGCGTCTTTTCTGTTATCGGGGGAAATTCTTTGGACGCGATGATTGCGACCTTCCTGATCCAGGATGGTGTCACCAATGGCGCGATCTATGCGCTCCTCGGCCTGGCGCTGGTCCTGCTCTTTTCGGTCACGCGGGTGATCTTCATTCCCCAGGGCGAGTTCGTCGCCTATGGCGCGCTGACGCTGGCGCTTCTCGACGGCGGCAAGGTGCCCGCCACCACCTCGCTTCTCGTCTGTTTTGGAGCGATCGCCTTTCTGTTCGATCTCTGGAGCATGCGCCGCGGCACCGATATCCGCACCTTTCTGCGCAGTCTCGCTCTTAATCTGGTGCTTCCCGGCGTGATTTACGGCATCACCATCGTGCTTGCGCCGCTGGCCTTGCCGTCCATCGCCAAGGCGCTGCTCACAATTCTGATCATCACACCCATGGGCGCCTACATCTACCGTATCGCTTACCGGCCGCTTGCCGATGCTTCCGTGCTCGTCCTGCTGATCGCTTCGATCGGCGTGCACCTCGCCATGATGGGGCTTGGCCTCGTCTTCTTCGGCGCCGAGGGCCTGCGTGCCGAACCGCTCGCCAACGACAACTACACGATCGGCTCGTTGATGGTGAGCGCCCAGAGCCTCTGCATCTACGGTGCGACGATCGCGATCATCGTCGGCCTCTACCTGTTCTTCGAGCGGACGCTGCTCGGTAAGGCGCTACGCGCCACCGCCGTCAACCGGCTCGGCGCCCGACTGGTCGGCGTTCGCACCCATCTGACCGGCATCACCGCCTTCACGTTGGCCGCGGCGATCGGCGCCGTTTCAGGCGTGCTGATTGGCCCGATCACCACGATCTATTACGACACCGGCTTCCTGATCGGGCTCAAGGGCTTCGTGGCGGCGATCATCGGCGGGCTTGCGAGCTTCCCGATCACCGCGATCGCGGCGATCGGTGTCGGGCTGGTCGAATCCTTCTCTTCCTTCTTCGCCAGCAGCTTCAAGGAGGTCATCGTCTTCGGGCTCATCATTCCGGTTCTGATCTGGCTGTCGCTGAGCGGCAGTTTCCACGAGGAGGAGTGAGCGATGAAGATCGAGCGTTTGCTTCCCGGCCTTGCCGGCATCGTTTTCCTGGCGGTCATCCCTCTCCTGCCGGTGCCGCCGTTCTGGCTGACGATCCTCAACAATATCGGCCTCGCCTCTCTGGTGACGATCGGCCTGGTGCTGCTGACCGGTGTCGGCGGCCTCACCTCGTTCGGCCAGGCCGCCTTCTGCGGTTTCGGGGCATATACGACGGCCGTGTTGAGCACGAATTACGGCTTTTCGCCCTGGCTGACCCTGCCGCTGTCGCTGATCGTCGGGGCGTTGACCGCCCTGCCGCTCGGCCTCATCACCGTGCGCCTTTCCGGCCATTTCCTGCCGCTCGGCACGATCGCCTGGGGCCTGGCGCTCTATTATCTGTTCGGCAAGATCGACCTCCTCGGCCGTTACGACGGCATTTCCGGCATCCCCCCGGTCGAAGTCGCCGGATATCGCTTCATGAGCGACGGATCGATCTATTACCTCATCTGGTTCTTCGTGATTGCTGTCGCGCTCGGCGCGAAAAACCTGCTGGACTCGCGGATCGGCCGCGGCATCCGCGCGTTGCGCGGCGGCGGCCAGGCGGCGGAAGCGTTCGGCGTCAACATCGTGCGCGCCAAGCTCACCGTTTTCGTGTTCGCCGGCGTGGTCGCGGCCCTTTCCGGCTGGCTCTATGCGCATATGCAGCGTTCGGTGAACCCGACGCCGTTCGGGCTCAGCATGGGCATCGAATATCTGCTGATGGCCGTGGTCGGCGGTTCGGGTCATGTCTGGGGCGCAATCTTCGGCGCCAGCATCGTGCTGATCATGAAGGACGTGCTGCAGCGTTTCCTGCCGGACCTGATCGGCACAACCGCCAATCTGGAAATGGTCGTTTTCGGCATCCTGCTGGTGGTGATCCTGCAGCTCGCCCGAGACGGCCTCTGGCCATTCGTCTTGAAGCTCCTGCCGAAGCGGCCCCCGCGGCCTCTGCCGACTTCCGACGACAGGCTTGCCAAGCGAACGCTGGCGCCGGCCGGCTCGTCGCTGATCAAGGTGGAAAAGGCGCGAAAAGCCTTTGGCGGCCTGGTGGCGGTCAACGATGTTAGTTTCGAAGTGCGGGCCGGCCAGGTCGTCGGCCTGATCGGGCCGAATGGCGCCGGCAAGAGCACGACCTTCAACCTCATCACTGGCCTCGCTTCGTTGACCAGCGGATCGGTTTTCTACGAGGGCCAGCCGATGACCGGCGACAGCCCGCGCGAAGTCGCCAAACACGGCATCGCCCGCACCTTCCAGCACGCGAAGATCCTGCCGGACATGTCGGTGCTGGAAAATGTGGCGCTCGGCGCGCATCTGCGCGGCTCGGCCGGTGTCTTCAGGAGCTTCCTGCGGCTGGAGCGCAGGCAGGAGGCGACGCTGTTGGCCGAAGCCGCCTTCCAGCTCGAAC
>NZ_JALBGW010000203.1:0-7421 GCF_023006485.1 Neorhizobium sp. BETTINA12A | reverse complement strand
CTCGCGTGGCGGCACGACGCTTTCCCGTGCCGGCTCGATGCGCGTTTCCGGAGCCGCGGGACGTGGGATCTGGGCAGGGCGGGGTTCGGCGACGGGAGCCGGCCGGGCTTCCATGGCGGGTGCTGCTTGAACGGGAGCTGTCATGTCAAGCGGCTGGAAGCGGTTTGCCGCAGTCGCCGGCGCGGCGGGTGTCGCCGTGGAAATTCCGCTTTCGATGACGATATCGGTGGGCCCGCCGATCATGATCAGGTGCTCGACCCCGTCGCGGCGGATGAGGACCAGACGACGACGAGCATCGACGGCCGCTGCATCCAGCACCTGAAGCCGCGGCTGGCGATTTTTGCCGCCGCGCACGAAGGGGGACGGGCCGGCGCGGCCACGCATGAGCCAGAGCGCGCCGATGAGGACAAGAAGCCCAATGCCGACGCCGACGACTGCGATCACCAGGCGGCCTCCATAGGCGCCCATCAGGTCATCTAACATCTCTTGCCACTCCTCATATGAACGCTGCGGTAAAAAACGACTTTTTTCCTACCGAAGCAAGCTGCTAACTGTCACTGTTGCGCGCTGAAAGACAGCGCAGAAAAGCAAAGATAGGTCACTCCGCCAAACTGTCCCGGGTTTTGTGGCTCAGCAGAGCTTTTTGCTTAACCAGCAACTTGCTAATAAGGAATCGCGGGATTCCTGATCCCTGAATGTTCATGGCCGCAGCGCCGGTCGAAATGCGAGGAATTGATGACGAAGTTGCAGCAGAGCGGCAACTACGATGCGCCCCTGGTGGAAAAAGGGACGCGTGGCGGCACCATCGTCCGAATCGTTCTTCTGGCGCTCGTTCTCTGTGGCGTGGCTGCCGGCTTCGTGATGTTCCAGCATGCGCTCGACAACGAGCTGGTGCTCGGCCTGCTCGGCATTCTCGCCATGGTCGGCATCTTCTTCCTGGTGTCGTCGATCATCGGCCTCGTCGAGGTCATGCCGCAGTCGCGTTCCGACGAACTGGCCCGTGGTTTCCTCGCCAACCATCCCGACGGCATTCTGATCACCGATGCCAAGGGCCGTATTCTTTACGCCAACGCCGCCTATGGCCGGATGACCGGCGCGACCAAGGCGAGCAACGTGCAGTCGCTCGAAGCGCTTCTGTCCAAGACCCGCGAATCGACCGAGGCGCTCTACAGGCTGACGACGGCTCTGCGCGAGGGCCGGGAAGGCCATGAGGAGTTCCGGCTTCTCCAGCCGATCGGACGGACGACCGGCAATGGTTCCGGTGCCCACTGGTACCGTCTCAAGGCACGGCTGCTGACGCCCGCCGACAGCCGCAAGGGCCAGCTCGACATCTGGCAGATCACCGACATCACCTCGGAGCGCGACGACCAGGAGCGGTTCTTCCGCGAACTGCAGAACGCCATCGACTATCTCGACCACGCACCCGCCGGTTTCTTCTCCGCCGGCAAGAAGGGTGAGATCTTCTATCTGAACGCCACGCTTGCCGAATGGCTCGGCATCGACCTGACCAAGTTCGTGCCGCGCTCGGTGACGATTGCCGATCTGGTGGCCGGCGAAGGCATGGCGCTGATCCAGTCAGTGCAGGCCGCACCCGGTCTGAAGCGCACCGAGACGCTCGATCTCGACCTGCGTCGTGCCAACGGCCAGAGCCTGCCAGTGCGGCTGGTGCACAATGTCAGTGCCACCCGCGACGGCGCACCGGGCGAAAGCCGCACCATCGTGCTGGCGCGACCGAAGGGCGGCGAGGGCGACCAGTCCGCCTCCGCGATGCGTTTCACGCGTTTCTTCAACAATACGCCGATGGCGATCGCCTCCGTCGATGGCGAAGGCCGGATCCTGCGCATCAATGCGCCGTTCCTCAAACTGTTTGCCGGCGTCGTTTCCCGCGACGACGTGGATGCCGGTATCGAACTCGACCGCATCGTGCACGACAATTCCCGCCAGCATCTGATGCAGGCGATTGCCGCTGCCAAGGATGGGCAGGGCGATATCGCGCCGATCGATTCGCGCCATCCCGGCGACGAGAACCGCTATGTGCGCTTTTACGTGAATGCCGTGATCGACGAGAGCGACGAGGCCCCGGAAGAGGCCGCGATCGTCTATGCCGTCGAGACGACCGAGCAGAAGGCGCTCGAAACCCAGATGGCGCAGACCCAGAAACTTAATGCCGTCGGCACGCTGGCGGGCGGCATTGCCCACGACTTCAACAACGTGCTGACGGCGATTCTTCTGTCCTCCGACCACCTCCTCCTGCAGGCGCGTCCCTCGGATGCGAGCTTTGCCGACCTGATGGAGATCAAGCGCAACGCCAACCGTGCCGCCGTGCTGGTGCGCCAGCTGCTCGCCTTTTCGCGCAAGCAGACCATGCGTCCGGCGGTGCTGAACCTCACCGACGTGGTCGGCGACCTGCGCATGCTGGTCGACCGGCTGATTTCCGGCACCAATGTGAAGCTCGAAGTGGATTACGGCCGCGATCTCTGGCCGGTGCGCACCGACCTGTCGCAGTTCGAGCAGGTGCTGATCAATCTCTGCGTCAACGCGCGCGACGCCATGCCCCAGGGCGGCACGATCCTGATCAAGACCCGCAATGTATCCGCCGAGGATGCGGGCGGTTTCAACCAGGCGGATCTGCCAGCCGAAGATTTCGTGATGGTCGAGGTTTCCGACACCGGCACGGGCATTTCGCCCGAAATCATGGACAAGATCTTCGAGCCTTTCTTTACCACCAAGGAAGTCGGCAAGGGCACCGGCCTCGGCCTCTCGATGGTCTACGGCATCGTCAAGCAGTCCGGCGGCTATATCTATCCCGAATCGGAAGTCGGCCGCGGCACGAGCTTCCGCATGTTCCTCCCACGCCACATTCCCGAAACGCCCGTCGTCGTCCAGGACGCTACCGCAACCGGTACGCAGGCGCCGCCAGCCGCTCTCGCGCCGGTCGTGTCGACGCCTGCTTCCGACGACCTCGACCTCACCGGAAAGTCGGCGGTGGTCCTGCTCGTCGAGGACGAGGAGGCCGTCCGCCGAGGCGGCAAGCGCATGCTGGAAACCCGCGGCTACACTGTGCACGAAGCGGGTTCCGGCACCGAGGCGCTCGACATCATGGAAGAGCTCCAGGGCCAGGTGGATATCGTTGTCTCCGACGTCGTCATGCCTGAAATGGACGGGCCGACGCTTTTGACGGAACTGCGCAAGACCTATCCGGACATGAAGTTCATCTTCGTTTCCGGTTATGCGGAGGATGCGTTTGCCCGCAACCTGCCGGCCGACGCGAAATTCGGCTTCCTGCCGAAGCCCTTCTCGCTGAAGCAGCTTGCCGTCGCGGTCCGGGAAATGCTCGATTCGGAGTGAGAATCGGATGGTCTCTCATAAATTTCAAACGCCGCGATTCCCTCGTCGAATTGCGGCGCAGCCTTGATTTCAAACGGGAATCTTCCACACCCACGGCGGGCGTGAACATCATGAGAACGAAATCGAAATATCTATTTTGGCTCAATCTCTTGAGCGACCCTTGCCAAATGAGAACAAAATAGGTACATCACCTTTATCGGCTGCTTCATTGCGTGCGCGGCGGCAATAACCTAAAGGTGGGACCAGATGGCACAGAATAGTTTGCGGCTCGTAGAGGATAAAGGCGTGGACAAGAGTAAGGCGCTGGAAGCGGCATTGTCACAGATCGAACGATCCTTCGGTAAGGGATCGATCATGAAGCTCGGTGCAAACGAGAGCATTGTCGAGATCGAGACGGTTTCGACCGGCTCTCTCAGCCTGGATATCGCGCTCGGCATTGGCGGCCTGCCGAAGGGCCGCATCGTTGAAATCTACGGTCCGGAAAGCTCCGGCAAGACGACGCTTGCGCTGCAGACGATTGCCGAAGCCCAGAAGAAGGGCGGCATCTGCGCCTTCGTCGACGCCGAACACGCGCTTGATCCGGTCTATGCCCGCAAGCTTGGCGTCGATCTGCAGAACCTTCTGATCTCGCAGCCGGATACTGGCGAGCAGGCACTTGAAATCACCGACACGCTGGTCCGTTCCGGTGCCGTCGATGTCCTCGTTATCGACTCGGTTGCGGCTCTGACGCCACGTGCCGAAATCGAGGGCGAGATGGGCGACAGCCTGCCGGGCCTTCAGGCACGCCTGATGAGCCAGGCGCTGCGCAAGCTCACCGCTTCGATCTCCAAGTCGAATACGATGGTGATCTTCATCAACCAGATCCGCATGAAGATCGGCGTGATGTTCGGTTCCCCGGAAACCACCACCGGCGGCAATGCACTGAAATTCTACGCCTCGGTTCGCCTCGACATCCGCCGCATCGGTCAGGTCAAGGAACGCGAGGAAGTGGTCGGCAACCAGACCCGCGTCAAGGTCGTCAAGAACAAGATGGCGCCTCCCTTCAAGCAGGTCGAATTCGACATCATGTATGGCGAAGGCGTTTCCAAGACCGGCGAACTCGTCGATCTCGGCGTCAAGGCCGGCATCGTCGAGAAGTCCGGTGCCTGGTTCTCCTATAACAGCCAGCGCCTCGGCCAGGGCCGTGAGAACGCCAAAACGTTTCTGCGCGACAATCCTGAACTTGCCCGGGAAATCGAGACGTCGCTCCGCCAGAATGCCGGCCTTATTGCCGACCGCTTCCTGCAGAACGGCGGTCCCGACGCTGACGACGGCGACGCGGCCGCGGATATGTAAAGCGGTTCCGCCGCACTCGGAGATTTCTCCGGCGGATTATTTTGAACCGGTCGCGCATGGAAAGATGCGCGGCCGGTTTCTCGTTCGGTGAGGCGGCGGGGCGGCTGGACAGTTGGGGGTGTGGGCGATACAAGCCTCTGGTTTTCGAATAATAGGACCGCATCCGGCGGTAAAAAGGGCGTAGCATGAGCGGCGTGAATGAAATCCGGTCGACCTTCCTCGACTATTTCCGAAAGAACGGACACGAGGTCGTGTCCTCCAGTCCGCTGGTGCCGCGCAACGATCCGACACTGATGTTCACCAATGCCGGCATGGTTCAGTTCAAGAACGTGTTTACCGGTCTTGAGAAACGCCCCTATTCGACCGCGGCGACGGCCCAGAAATGCGTTCGTGCCGGCGGCAAGCATAACGACCTCGATAATGTCGGCTACACCGCGCGTCACCATACCTTCTTCGAAATGCTCGGCAATTTTTCCTTCGGCGACTATTTCAAGGCGAATGCCATCGAGCTTGCCTGGAACCTGATCACCAAGGAGTTCGGCCTCGACGCCAAGCGTCTCCTGGTCACCGTCTACCACACCGATGACGAGGCTTTCGACCTCTGGAAGAAGATCGCCGGTCTTTCGGACGACAAGATCATCCGCATTCCGACCAGCGACAATTTCTGGGCGATGGGCGATACCGGTCCCTGCGGCCCGTGCTCGGAAATCTTCTATGATCATGGCGACCATATCTGGGGCGGCCCTCCCGGTTCGCCGGAAGAGGATGGCGATCGGTTCATCGAGATCTGGAACCTCGTCTTCATGCAGTATGAGCAGGTGACGAAGGAAGAGCGGATCGACCTGCCGCGCCCGTCGATCGACACCGGCATGGGCCTGGAGCGCGTTGCAGCCGTCCTGCAGGGCCAGCACGACAATTACGACATCGACCTGTTCCGGGCGCTGATCTCTGCCTCGGAAGAGGCGACCGGCGTCAAGGCGGAAGGCGAGCATCGCGGCAGCCACCGCGTCATCGCCGACCATCTACGCTCATCCGCCTTCCTGATCGCCGACGGCGTTCTACCCTCCAACGAGGGCCGCGGTTACGTGCTTCGCCGCATCATGCGCCGCGCCATGCGCCACGCGCAGCTGCTCGGCGCCCGCGATCCGCTGCTCTGGAAACTGCTGCCGGCGCTCATCCAGCAGATGGGCCGCGCCTATCCGGAACTGGTGCGTGCCGAATCGCTGATTTCCGAAACGCTGAAACTCGAGGAAAACCGTTTTCGCAAGACGCTGGAGCGCGGCCTTTCGCTGCTGTCGGATGCGACGAACACGCTTCACAAGGGCGATATGCTCGATGGCGAGACCGCCTTCAAGCTCTACGACACCTACGGTTTCCCGCTCGATCTGACGCAGGACGCTTTGCGTGCCCGCGAAATCGGCGTCGATATTTCCGGTTTCACCGACGCCATGCAGCGCCAGAAGGCGGAAGCCCGCTCGCATTGGACCGGTTCCGGCGACAAGGCGACGGAAACGATCTGGTTCGAGCTCAAGGAAAAGCACGGCGCCACCGAATTCCTCGGATATGACACGGAAACCGCTGAAGGCGTGGTGCAGGCGATCGTCCGCGACGGCAAGGCTGTCGACAGCGCGTCCGCCGGCCAACAGATCCAGATCGTCGTCAACCAGACGCCGTTCTACGGCGAATCCGGTGGCCAGATGGGCGATACCGGCGTGATTGCGACCGACAACGCTAGGCTGAATGTCTCGGATACCCAGAAGAAGGGCGAGGGCGTGTTCGTCCACATCGCGACCGTCACCGAGGGCACGTTGAAGGTCGGGGATGCCGTGGCGCTGACGGTCGATCATGACCGTCGCTCGCGCTTGCGCTCCAACCATTCGGCCACCCATCTGCTGCATGAGGCGCTTCGCGAAGTGCTTGGCACGCACGTGGCCCAGAAGGGTTCGCTGGTGGCGCCCGAACGCCTGCGTTTCGACGTCTCGCATCCGAAGCCGATGTCGGCCGAGGAGTTGCAGAAGGTCGAGGACATGGCGAATGCAATCATCCTGCAGAACGCGCCGGTCACGACCCGCCTGATGAGCGTCGATGATGCGATCGCCGAGGGCGCTATGGCCCTGTTCGGCGAAAAATACGGCGACGAGGTTCGCGTCGTTGCGATGGGCAAGGCAATCGAAGGCCCGAAGGCCGGCAAGGCTTATTCGATCGAGCTCTGCGGCGGCACCCATGTCAATTCGACCGGCGATATCGGCCTTGTCCGCGTTCTCGGCGAAAGCGCCGTCGGCGCCGGCGTTCGCCGCGTCGAGGCGGTGACGGGCGAGGCGGCGCGTCTCTATCTTGCCGAGCAGGATGAGCGGGTGAAGACGCTGGCAGGTGCCTTGAAGGTGCAGCCGGCGGAATTGGTTTCGCGCGTCGAGGCGCTGATCGACGAGCGCCGCAAGCTGGAGAAGGAACTCGCGGATGCCAAGCGCCGGCTCGCCATGGGCGGCGGGCAGGGCGGTTCGGCCGGCGATTTCAGGGAGATCGGCGGCATCAGGTTCATGGGCAAGGCGCTCAACGGCATCGATGCCAAGGACCTGAAGGGCCTGGCGGATGAAGGCAAGGCGAGCCTCGGCTCCGGCGTCGTCACGCTGATCGGTGTTTCGGAAGACGGCAAGGCCAGCGCCGTGGTCGCGGTGACGCCGGATCTGGTCGAGCGCTTCAGCGCCGTGGACCTGGTCCGCATCGCATCCGTGGCGCTT
>NZ_JALBGW010000202.1:0-7506 GCF_023006485.1 Neorhizobium sp. BETTINA12A | reverse complement strand
CTCCGGCGCCCGCAGAAAGTGGCCGCCGTCATTGGCCCCGGAGCCGGGATAGGCCGAATTCTGGTAGTTCGAATTCGGATAACCGGTGCCCGCAAGGTTCGGCGTATTCGCGTAATCGACGGCGCGGGCCCCGGAGACCGGCGCGGGGTTCGTCGGATAAGCCTGCTGCGAGGCGGGCTCGCGCGGTATGTCGCGCATCGGCTGGATCGCCCCGACGCGGCCGTTATCGATCGACGCCGGCGGAACGAGATCCCCGGCGGAGCAGGCAGCCAGCATTGTCGGGATCATCAGCGAGCCGATCACCCGCCGAGAAAGGGAAGCATACGCCATACAAGTTTGCCACTCTTCCGGTGCCGAAATGACACACGCTGAGAGTTTAGGCAAAGTCGGTAAATGAACCTTTGAGAAATCAAGGCTCTTTCGTGACCTTTCGGTGCAATTCAAGGTCGTTTCGGGACGCCCGCCGTCCCATTGCCTCCATTCTGGCGACCCATTTCGATGCGGCCGACAGCAAAAAGACCGCCGGGCTTTTTGCGCCGGCGGCCTTGTGTTTTTCAGCGGTAGATCGGTCGATCAGGCGGCGCGAGCGCGGGATGCCTGACCCGAGGTCGCCGCGCGGCCTCCGTTGCCGAGCCTGAAGGCCGAAAGAAGGCCCTGCAGGTGCAGGCTCTGTTCGGCAAGCGTCTGGCTTGCCGCGGTGGTCTCCTCGACCATCGCCGCGTTCTGCTGGGTCATCTGGTCCATATGGTTGACGGAGGAATTGATCTCCTGGAGCCCGGTCGCCTGCTCGCGGGCAGCCGTCGCAATCGTGTCCACATGGGCGTTGACCCGCTCGACCAGGGTGGCGATCTCGACCAGCGCATCGCCGGTGGAACGCACCAGCGCCACGCCGCCTTCCACTTCGCGGGCGGAGTTGCTGATCAGCGTCTTGATCTCCTTGGCGGCATTGGCGGAGCGCTGCGCCAGTTCGCGCACTTCCTGCGCCACGACCGCAAAACCGCGGCCCGCCTCGCCGGCCCGTGCCGCCTCGACGCCGGCATTCAGCGCCAGAAGGTTGGTCTGGAAGGCGATCTCGTCGATCACCGAGATGATCTGGTTGATGCGGTTGGAGCTCTCCTCGATCCGGCCCATGGCGTCGATCGCATTGCGGACGATCTCGCCCGAACGGCCGGCGCTGTCCTTGGTCTCGCTGACCATGGTGCGGGCCTCGACGGCCCGTTCCGACGCGGTGCGGACGGTTGCGGTGATCTCGTCGAGTGCTGCCGCGGTCTCTTCGAGCGCCGCCGCCTGCTGTTCGGTGCGCTTGGACAGATGGCCCGTCGCCCCGGAAATGTCCGAGGCGCTGTCGCGCACCACAAGGCTGGTCTCGGAGATCGCCGCGATCGCCTGGTGGAGCGAACCGACCGCCGCATTGAAATCGTGGCGGAGTTTTGCATAATCCTCGCCGATATCGACGAGTGCCACGGAAAGGTCGCCCCCGGCCAGCGCCTCGAGCGCCCGGCCAAGCTCGCTGATCGCACGCCCCTGGCGTTCGGCAGCGGCCGTCATCGTCCGCTCGTTGTCGGAGCGCTCGCTGGCGATCATGCGGGCCTGTTCGGCCTCGCGTGCCTGCAGCTGGACCCGTTCGTCGACCGAATCGCGCAGCACGGAAAGCGCGCGGGCCATCTCGCCGATCTCATTCTTCTGTTCGGTGCAGGGCACGGTGACGCGCGCCTCGCCCGATGCGATCGACTGCAGCGCCTGCCTGATCTTGCCGATCGGGCCGGTCACCGTCTTGACCACGAAGGTGGCGCCGGCGATCAGCACCAGCGCGCCGATGCCGAACATCGAGGCGAAGTTGATCGCGTCGCGCCGGAACATGGCGTGAAGGTCGTCGACATAGACGCCGGTGCCGACGATCCAGCCCCAGGGCGCAAAACCGGCGACATGCGAATATTTCTCGACCGGCTGCTCGGCGCCCGGCTTCGGCCAATAGTAGTCGACGAAGCCCTTGCCCGTCGGGCTTGCCTTGACGGCGTTGACGAACTCGACGAACAGGAACTTGCCATTCGGGTCCTTGTCGTTCGACAGGTCCTTGCCGTTCAGTTCCGCCTTGATCGGATGCATGATCATCCGCGGCAGCATGTCGTTGAGCCAGAAATAACCGCTGCCGTCACCGTAGCGCATCACCGAAATGACCGCCTTGGCCTCGGTCTGGGCCTGCTCGCGGGTCATCGCGCCGGAGGCTTCGAGGGCCTGGTATTTCTTGAGCACGGTCAGCGCCACATCGTTCATCTGGGCAAGGCCCGCCTTCCGCTCCCGTTCCGACGAAGCGTAGCTCTGGAACAGGCTGAAGACCATGGCGCCGCCGAGGATGACGAGCGACAGGAGCACAAGACTATAAAGGCGCCAGGAAATGGCGAGACGTTGCATGGGACCCCCCTTATGTGCAATTCGCCTTAAATTCTAATGGTCGATGGTTACCAGGTAGTGAAGCCCTGACAAATCGCGGCGAACGCGAATTAGTTCAGCCTAAATAATTGATGTTGAAACGCTTTTTGGCGGAGTTTCCTTCTCCTTCATGTGCGGTTAGTCTCGCGGCGGGAGGAGTCGCCCGAAAACCGCTTCGAAAGAGAGACGACATGACCGAAAATCCCAAGCCGACCGGCGAACTGACGCTCCGCACCCTGGCAATGCCCGCGGATGCCAACGCGGCCGGCGATATCTTCGGCGGCTGGGTGATGGCGCAGATGGACCTGGCGAGCGGCATCCGCGCCGCCGAACGGGCCCGTGGCCGCGTGGTCACGGCAGCGGTCAAGGAAATGGCCTTCGAACTGCCGGTGAAGATCGGCGACACGCTGAACATCTATACGGAAATCACCCGCGTCGGACGCTCGTCGATCACGCTGACCGTCGAAGCCTGGGCACAGCGGGCGCGTCACCGGATGATCGAGAAGGTCACGGCAGGGACTTTCATCATGGTTGCGCTCGACGAGGACGGCCGCCCGGTGCCGGTGCCCGCCGAAGAATAGATCGGGGAACAGCCATGGACGTCGCCACCGCCGCCGAAACCTATACGCATATCCGCGTGGTCATGGGCATGGTGGTGAGCCTCAGCCTGGCGCGGTTGCTGAACGGCCTCGCCGGTATCGTCCAGCATCCCGGCGCGGCGCGCATCTACCCCGTCCACCTCGGCTGGGTGGTATTCATGTTTCTGTTCCTGGCGCATTTCTGGTGGTGGGAATACCGTCTGCACGCCCTGCCGGTGATCGGTTTTGCGGCCTATCTTTTCCTGATCGCCTTCTGCGCGCTGTTCTTCTTCCTCTGCGCCCTGCTCTTTCCGACTTCGATGCAGGATTATGACGGTTACGAACACTATTTCCTGTCGCGGCGAACATGGTTCTTCGGTTTCCTGGCTGGAATGCTCGCCACCGACCTCGTCGATACGGCTCTCAAGGGTCGGGATTATTTCCTGTCGCTTGGCTACGAATATCCGGCCCGTACCGCGTTCTACATCGTGCTCAGCATCATCGCCGCGATCACCACCGACCGGCGTTATCACGCGGCCTTCGTCGTCTTCGCGCTCGCCTACCAGTTCTACTGGGTATTCCGGGTTTACGATCTCCTGACATAGACGGAACCGCCGGCTAACCCTTCAGATAGGCCGAGGACCTGTCGAAACTCAGGCCGGGGAAAACCTTGGCGGTGAGATTGTCGGGCTCGATCCCGAACTGCCGGTAAAGCATGGCGGCCGCGACCTCGCGAACGTCGCCGGTCGGCATCAGGTCGCGGCGGTCGAGCAGCTTGTCTTCGGAAAGCCCCGGCCATTTGCCCAAAACCTTGCCGCCTGGAATCGCCCCGCCGGCGAGCACCGCAAGCCCGCCGGTTCCGTGGTCGGTACCGTTGGTGCCGTTTTCGCGGGCGGTGCGGCCGAATTCGGTCATTGCCAGCACGACGGTCTTTTTCCAGGCCTCTTCGCCGAGCGCATCCTTCAGCGTGATGATCGCGGTCGAGAGATCGCCGACGGCTTTCCTGAACTGCCCCTGCTGGCCCACATGGGTGTCCCAGCCGTTGATCGAGAAGCTGGCGATCCGATAGTCCTCGCGCAGCATGCCGCCGGCAAGCCGCGCCATGTCGGCAATGCCAGCGCCCCGCCTGTTATCGGCGTAAAGGGAGTCCGCCGACATATCGGTCTTCTTCGCCTCCTCCATGGCTTTCGCAAAGGCCGGATCGCCGGCGTAGAGGCGGTCGAGAAAGGCGATCTCGTCCTCGGCAAGCGCGAAATTGCTCTGCGACGACCAGCTATCCGCCTCGTTCGGACCACTGAGGATCAGTTCCATCGACGTATTGATGTCGATCGCCTTGCGGCCGTTGGAGCGCGGGATGATAGCGAGCGTGCGGTTCAGCCAGCCGGTGCGCTGGCCCTTGGCGTTGCCGCCGGTCTCCAGCATGTCCTGGCCGTCGAAATGGCTGCGCTGGTCGCGATAGGGCGTCGAGACGGCATGCACGAGGGAGAGCTCGCGCGCCTGCCACAGCGGCACCAGTGCGGAAGCTGCCGGATTGAGCCCGAAGAACCCGTCGAGATCGATGAGCCCGGTATCCGGCCTCAAGCCCAGTTTCGGGCGCAGCGCCGCATAGGCCGGATCGCCGTAAGGCTGGACGAAGTCGAGCCCGTCCATGGCGCCGCGCAGGATGATCGTCACGAAGCGGTTATCGCCGGGCATCGCCGCAAAGCTCACCGGCGTTAGGAGGGGAGCCGCCGCCGCGCAGCAGGCGCCAGCCAGAAGACCGCGGCGAGACAACGGGAAACTGTCCTGGACGCTCATCTCTTATCTCCTGTTGAATTCAGGGGATGCCAGCACCATCGTGATGCCGTGCACCTTGTTGGGCGCCTGCGCGATCACCCTGCGGGTCTCCGGATGGGCGGCATCGGCAAGTGCGGCCTGCAGGAATTCGGACGGCTCCAGCCTCTGTGCAAAGATGCGCCCGACCATGCGCGACCAGGAAATCCGTTCGCTCAACTGGCTCGGGGTCAGCCACACGCCCGTTTCGTCCGCGAAACCCGCGGGGCTCGGCGGCTGCCAGATCGGCTGACCCATGCGCTGCAGCGCTCCGAGCGTCAGGGCATTGGCACGCCCCGCCTTCTTCCTGATATCGTCCCTCTTCGCGATACCAGTCAGGTCCATGGCCTTCTGCATCGGGCTCTCGTCCTCGTCGCCATCGTCCATGTCGCGCAGCAGGTTGGCCAAATTCCTCTCCGGCAGATCGAGGGCTCGGAAACCCGACGCCACGAACTCGAACGGCTGCTTGATCTTCTGGCCGGGATCCGACCAGGCCCGCGGATGAGCGAGCATGGCGCGGTAGACCTCGGTCAGATTGCCCTCGCTCTGCGTCCATGCCGCGACCATCGCGCCGACCATGTCTTCGGGCGCCTCGTCGGCGACGAAATGCCGGACGAGCTTGCCGCAGACATGCCGCGCGGTCGTGGGGTTGGCGGCGAGGTCCTCGAGCATCAGGACGTGGTCCTGGCCATCGCCTTCGTCGTCCTGATAGGTCCGGCCGAGCAGGTTGACAGGCCCCGCCTCGGCGAGCCGCGGCTGATAGACGACCTGCATGGCGCGGTTGTCCACCGACAGGCCGGTGAGGATCAGTGCCGCGGCCCGCACGTCGTCCTGCGTATAGCCGCTGCCCGCGCCCAATGTGTGCAGCTCCAGCAGTTCGCGTCCGAGGTTTTCGTTGAGACCGCGGCCGTTCTTGCGGGCGGCGGCGGAATCGGGCCCGACACTCTGGTTCTGGTCGAGATAGATCAACATGGCCGGATGCAGAATCGCATCGGACAGCAATCTCGTAAAGGAACCGCCGATATTGGGGCGAATCGCCTGCGCCTCATAGAGCGGCACGATCATCCGCATCGGCAGCGACTTCATCACGCTGGTCGAAAAATGGTCGACCCAGAAACTCGCGAGGCGCTCATAAAATCCGAGCGGCGAATGGATCGCCTGGGCAAGCCGCGCCATGGCATCCTGCCGATAGATGCGCCGCGCCTCGGTCCGGGTCGCCTTGCGGACATCTTCGTTCGGATTGCCGGCCTGACGGGCTTTCGCCTCGGCGGCGAGCAACGAGACGACACGGGTTGCAGTGTCCAGCCGGCCACTCACACCCTCGCGCGGAAAGCGAGGCTTTTCGGAAGCCCCTTCCTCGATCTGCGCCAGCAGTGCTTCGACATCGCGGGGCGGCTCTTCGCCGGGACGAAGGCCATAACCGTATCGGATAGCGGCCAGGGTCGGGTTGAGAAGAGCCATTGGATTACTCCTCGTTTGACTCGCTTAGAGTCCCGAACAAATGTGGTGGAAACCAACAGGAATTGCGGCCATTTCGTGACATGGACAATTTGTAATTCGTGACCGCGCGGGAAGTTCCAGCAGTGCGGGAGAAATCGGATGTAGCAGCTATCGGTACAATCGAACGGCATCCGCCCAATATTGAGGCGCCACGAACGGCCGATTACCTTTTCATTCAGGATAACCCGGCTGGGTTGAAGAAGATCCCTCGAATGCAAGACTTTCTTATCGTCGCCGTTGGATAGTGTCGGCATAGGAACTCCAGCCCAAGCAGATCGATGGAAGCCGAATTCAGAACAGGTCAGATCGACCCGGCCCTTGCCCTGGACGTGAAGCGGGCGCAGGCATCGACCATGCTCGAACGCCTGATCTCGACGCTCGCGACCAATGCCGCAATATCCGCCTCGGCGCTTTTCGTCACCACGATCGACCGTGGCCTGACCGTTTCGGCCAGCCTGTGGTTCACGGCGGTGATCGCCAGCCTCATCCTGCGCGTCGTCATGGCGTCGATCCTGAAGCGTTGGGAAACCGTGGAACATGCCCCGCAACAGGCGCTGGACGTGCTGACCGTCGGGGCGCTCTTGAGCGGGCTCGCCTGGGCGGCCCTTCCGCTGACCGTGCCCGATTTCAACGCGCTCGACGGAGACAGCGGCCTCTATCTGATCATGTGCGGCATGGCGACCGGCGCGGTCCTGATGGGTGTCGGGCACAACCCGGTTTCGCTCGCCTTCGCCATACCGCCCAACATTTCCGTGATGATCGCACTTGCCGTCACCGGCAGCGCCAGCGGCTGGCTCCTCACCATCGACGTCGTGGCCCTGACGATGGTGCTGATCCGCAGCAGCCGCACCAGCGAGGCGACATTCGTCGGCAACGTGCTCGGCAAGCTGAAGGCGACGGCGCTTGCCGATTCCCTCTCCAGCGCCAATTCGAACATCCTGCGCGCCAACTACCGGCTGGAAGTGCTCGCCAATTGCGATCCGCTGACCGGGCTTGCCAACCGTACCGCCTTCAATACCGCCCTCGATACGGGAATTTCCGCCGCAAGGCTGGAGGAGGAACAACTCGCCCTCCTCATCCTCGATCTCGACCGCTTCAAGACGGTCAACGACACGCTCGGCCACAGCGCCGGCGACGCGCTGCTCGTCGAGGTCAGCGACCGGCTGCGCTCGGCGGTCGACGGCAG
>NZ_JALBGW010000201.1:0-7535 GCF_023006485.1 Neorhizobium sp. BETTINA12A | reverse complement strand
AACATCTCGGCGAGTTCAAGCTGGAACCGATCCGCCTGCGCGCCGCCAAGCTGATGGAGACGGCGACCGCGGTCTACGGCGTCCAGGCGATGGGCGCGCTGCTGCGCCTGCTGCCGGAGCGTGATCCGCATCCGCATCTCTTCGAAGCGCTGGACATCATCCTCGATGCCTTCGACGACCCCTCCGATGCCGGCGAACTTTTCGTGCGTTTCGAGCTCGCGGTGTTGAACGACCTTGGTTTCGGCCTCGACCTCACCGAATGCGCGGCGACCGGCGGACGCGAAAACCTCGTTTACGTCTCGCCGAAAACCGGCCGCGCCGTTTCCCGCGAGGCAGGCATGCCCTATGCCGACCGGATGCTGGCACTGCCGGGGTTCTTGAGCGAAGGCGCCGCTTCGGCCGCCGACCGCGACAGCATGGCGGAGGCCTTCCGGCTCACCGGTTATTTCCTGCATCGCCACGTCTACGAACCCCGCGGCCTGACGGAAAACGCCGCCCGTGACGGTTTCGTCCAGGCGGCGCTGAAGGCGCTTTCGAAGGATACGGAACGCCAGGCCGGTTGAACGAGAAATCCAGCTGAAGGAGGAACCCATGGAGCGGATAGCCACCTGCGCCTGCGGCAAATTGCGGGCCATCTGTAAAGGAGAGCCGGTCAAGGTCTCGCTCTGCCATTGCCTCGAATGCCAGAAACGGACCGGCAGCACCTATGGCATCGGCGCCTTCTTCGACCGCGCCCAGGTGCGCATCGAGGGGGGAAGCACCGCCTACGCCCGCCTGGGGGACAGCGGCTTTGTGGTCAACCTGCATTTCTGTCCGAATTGCGGATCGACGGTGTTCTGGGAGCCGCAGCGCAGGCCGGATATGATCGCGGTCGGTGTCGGCTCGTTCGCCGATCCGGGCTTCCCGGCACCCTCGCAGGCCGTCTACGACCAGCACCGGCATTCCTGGGTGCCGGCGCTCGAGTGACCGTCTGCAAGAAGCCGCATTACTCCGCCGGCTGAGGCCGCAACAAGCCGCGGTCGATCGGCTTTTCCTGGATCGGCCAATGCACGACGGCCGCAAAGATGCCGAGTGCCACGCCCAGCCACCAGACCGGATCGTAGGAGCCGAACCGGTCGTAGAGATAACCGCCCATCCACACGCCGAGGAACGAGCCCACCTGGTGCGACAGGAAAACGATGCCGCCCAAGAGCCCGAGATGGCGCGTGCCGAACATGATGGCGACGAGCCCGTTGGTCGGCGGCACGGTGGAAAGCCACAAAAGCCCCATGACGATCGCAAACACGATCACCGAGACGGGCGTCTGCGGCAGGAGGAGGAAGGCGGTCACCGCGATCGACCGGGCGACATAGATATAGGCGAGGAAATAGGGCTTTGAATAACGCTGGCCGATCATGCCCGCGCCGAACGAGCCGATGATGTTGAAGAAGCCGATCAGCGCCATGGCGATCACCGCGTAAGCGGGCGCGATGCCGATATCGCCGAGATAGGCCGGGAAATGCGCTGTGATGAACGCCACCTGGAAACCGCAGACGAAAAAGCCGGAGGTCAGCAGAAGGTAGCTCTGGTGGCCGAAGGCCTCGCGCAGCGCCTCGCCGACGGTCTGCTTGATCTCGGACTGCGACTGGGTGCCGGAGCTGGAATTGCCGCGCAAGGGATAGGCGAGCACCGGCACCAGCAGCATCAGCAAGGCGATATAGACGAGGCTGTCCGACCAGCCGTAGGTGTTGATCAGCGCCTGGCTCAACGGCGCAAACAGGAACATGCCGGCCGAACCCGCCGCCGTGCCGATGCCGAAGGCGACCGACCGCTGTTCGGGCGTCACGTTGCGGGCGAAGGCCGACAGGATGGTGCCGAACGAGCCGGCGCCGACTGCAAGCCCGACCATCACGCCGCCGCTGACATAGAGCACCGGGACCGAATGGGCGGTCGACATCAGGATCAGGCCGCAGGCATAGAGCAGGCCGGAAAGGGTCAGCACCCGCCCGGTGCCGTATTTGTCGGCAAGCGCCCCGAACAATGGCTGGCCGAGCCCCCAGGCAAGGTTCTGGATCGCCATGGCGAGCGCGAAGGTGGAGCGGTCCCAGCCGGTATCGTGGAGCATCGGCAGCTGGAAGAAGCCCATGGCCGAGCGCGGGCCGAAGGTCAGCATGGCGATCAGGGCGCCGGCGACGATGATCAGCCAGGGCATGGAAGCCGGCCTCGGCCCCGAGGGGCGCACGGATGGCGATGCGGACGTGGGCATGCGGACCTCCTCGAACACAAGGAGCAAAACATACCGCGCGCGCTTGCGGTGTTAAAACAACTTTTGCTCAATCAATCCATCACCGGGATTGATGGTACGCGCCTCTACGGCGTGCCCGGCGGATCGATCGCCGGTGGGCTCATGCGCCCGAGCCGGGCCTCGCGCCAGATGGTAAAAATGCCGGCGCCGATGACGATTGCGACGCCGAGGATCATGTTGGCGGTCATCACCTCGCCGAACACGAAGACGCCGATCAGGCAGACCAGCACCGACTGGATATAGGTCATCGGCTGCACGACCACCGCATCGAGCAGGTTGAAGGCGCGGATGAGAAGGTAATGCCCGCTCATGCCGGTGATGCAGAGCACCACCATCCACAGCCAGTCGGCAGGCGTGACCTGGGTCCAGTAGAACGGACCGACGAAGGTGATCGTCACCGCGCCGACGACGCCGGTATAGAAAAAGGCCGTTTCTGACGTGTCGGTGCGGCTGGCAAGCCGGGTCATGACGGAATAGAGCCCGAACATCAGCGTCGCGACCATCGGAATGACGATCCTGGCATCGAACTTGGCGTTGAGCGGGTTGACGATCAGAAGGATGCCGATAAAGCCGACGCCGATCGCCGTCCACCGCCGCCAGCCGACCTTTTCGCCGAGAAACGGCACCGAAAGACAGGCGACCACCAGCGGCGTCGCCGCAAACATCGTGTGGCTCGCCGCCAGCCCGACATGCGAAAAGGAGAAGATCGAGATGACGATCTGCACCGCCAGAAGCGCGCCGCGGGCAACCTGCAGCCAGGGCCGGCCGGCTTTCGCCGCAACCTTCACGCCGCCCGATGACCGGCTGGCCAGCGCAAACGCAAAGGCCGCGAATGCCCAATAGCGGATCATGGTGATGAAGATCGGCGGATAGGCGCTGCCCAGATGTTTGGAAATCCCGTCCTGCAGCGAAAAGATCGTCACCGCCGCGATGGCGCAGATGAGGCCGGTGGACCGAGGGGTCATGAAGGCAGTCTCTTTCGGGGAAACCGCCCGAAAACCCGGCCGGCGCATGAGCAGCATATGGTGATGACCCCGTTGTGACCGTTCGGCAAGGGGCCGGACAACCTGCTTTTGCGAATAGCTGCCATGCGTGTGGCGGGGGAGTGGGACGCGTCCACCCTTCATCAAATGGAGGCGCAGAAGATGGGCCAAAAGCGGACTTACGCATCGGAAACATCTTTGGCCAATGATAGGTATCCCCATAGTATGTGGAAATCGAACCTCAGCTCTTGCAAAGTGCAAAACTTTGTGTGCTAAATCCGCATAATGCAAAATTGGCACTAGGGCAGCGAGGAAGCCTCTATGATCACCGATGAGCGTAAATTCGAGTTCGAACATGCGATCCGGCGGGCTATCCCTCGCGATCTTTTTGTAGACGTCAAGGCGCAGTTTCCATTGGCAGCAGAGCAGGCGGACGCGGCGGTTCGTCACTCGCATAAGGCTGTCACGAATGGGGTGCCGCTGTCGCGTGTGCGTGAGAGCAAAGCTGTTGGACTGGTGCGGCATCAGTTGCTTGATGAAGTGTTTGAGCAGGCGCTCCTCCGGCATGGCGGGCAAGCTATCAAGTCTGTTCTAGTTGAATTGAACCCGGATGAGATGAAAGCAGCTCCTATTCACCTCACCACCGGCCTTTTTGGAGACACATTGATCGGCTTTGCATCTCATCGGGAGTTGGAAGACACCCCCGTCAAAAATGCAACCCGTAGGGCGCTCTGCCATCAAAACCGGGGCCTTGCTCCGGATTTGTTTCATGGCCTGGAAATGTTCAATGATCGGCAACGATTTGTGCTGATTATGGTGAGGCGTGATCCTGCCATTCTCGGCAAAATCGCTTCGATGACCGTTAGCATCGCGGATAGCCGTGGCGAAGTGTTTCTGTATCAGGCCGGAATCGAGGACTTTCTTGCTGGCTATGGAGCCACGTCTTCCGCAGCTCCCATGGGGAAACGTCCGCCGAAACTTCGTACCGTCTCTGGGACCTTCAAAAAAGGCAAGACGGAGAAAGCAGATGCAGACGAAAAGTGAATTGGAAATGAAAAGTGCGTAGTGGGGTTCAAGGCTTTCTGGGCGCAAAGCTTGCAGAAGCGCGGCAGGCGAGGGGAATTACCTCTCGCAAGGCATTGGCTGATCTCATGCAGAGAGCGGCCAGTACGGTTATTCGATGGGAGGAGGGCGAGACCTCTCCGGAGCCCGCCGCACTCGCGGAACTCTCAGCTGTGCTTGCTGTTCCCGAAGACTATTTTCTCACCGAGCGGGAGGGACAAGCGGGCCCTGCGTTTTTCCGGTCCTTTGCAGGTGCTCTTCGTGGCGAGCGGCTTGTTCAGCAAATTCGCATTGTTTGGCTTGAGGATGTTGCAGCCGTTGCAGAGCACTACGCATTTCTTCCAGAGGTGAGTGTCCCCGATTTGCTGGGCGCTCGTAGCTTCAAGACGTTGAGAGATGATGACATTGAGGCATTGGCTGGCGAACTTCGAGAGCAGTGGGGGCTAGGCCTAAGGCCCATCCCAGATATGGTAGTACTGCTGGAAAACAACGGCGTTGTCGTGGGCAGCGAACCGATGGAAACAACGCAGCTAGACGGCCTCAGCCGTTGGGGCAGGGACGGGAGACCCTACGTCCTTCTTGCCAGCGACAAGCAGTCTTTTGCGCGCAGACAATTCGATGCCGCTCATGAACTAGCACATCTCGTGCTTCATCGCGCTGTGTCTGAAGTTGAGTTTGAGGAAAACTTCAGACTGATTGAGGATCAAGCCCATCGTTTCGCATCTGCTTTTCTCCTGCCCGCAAGCCAGTTCGGTGTTGAGATCGACAGCATCACTATGTGGGAGCTTGAAAGGCTCAAATTGCGCTGGCGAGTGTCGATCAAGGCTCAAATCATGCGGCTTCAGAGGCTCAATATAATCGACCGGGGCCTATCAACGAGGCTTTATAAGGCATACAGCGCTAAAGGATATCAATCTGGAGGCGAGCCATATGATGATGTTTGGCTTCTTCAGCAGCCTTCGACTTTGGCTGATGTGTTCAAAGCGTTGATTGACGCGGGCCAAGTCACCAAGGAAACGCTCTGCTTGGACTTACCCCTCTTTCCCCATGATGTGGAAAGTTTAGCCAATCTGCCATCTGGCTGGCTGACCATGGAGACAGCTCGTGTTGTCAGCCTGAAACCCGAAGCTCGGCCAAGGCGCTCAGAAGACCGTGAGCAAACCAGTAAGGTATTTCAGTTCCCCAATCGACGTGACGGGAAGTGACTACTTCGCAATCCGAGGGATCTATCTCACCGTCTCGCGACACGCTCCAAAGCGCTGCACCCGAATCACTCACCGCTCCACCAACAACCCCGAAACCAGCGTCAGAAACGCCTCCACCGCCTTTTTCGACACGGCTTTCGGGTCCTCCGCGCTGGCGATCCAGAGTGCGGCGCTCAAGGTGGCGCCGTTGACGAGGCGGGCGGTGGCTTCGGCGTCGACGGGGCGGATCGTACCGTCGTCGATCAGTTTCTGGATGCTTGCGGTGGTGGTGCGGATGCAGGCGCTCTGGCTTGGCCATTGCGACGGATCGCCGAGCACCGCCGGTCCGTCGAGCAGCATGATCCGCTGGATTTCGGGCTCCAGCGACATCTCTATATAGGCGACGCATTCGTCGACGAAGCCGCGCCAGGTATTGTCGGCCCGGCTCGAGATCTCGCAGAGACGGTTTGATATTTCCGCGTCGATCTGCATGACCACCGCCATCAGCAGGCCCTTCTTGTCGCCGAAATGGTGATAGAGCGCCCCGCGCGTCAGCCCGGCGCCGGCGGTGAAATCGTCCATCGAGGCCTCGGCATAACCCTGGCGCGCAAAGGCGTGCCTTGCGGCGGCGATCAGCTTGGCCTTCGTTTCGGCGATCATTTCCTTGCGCGGCCTGGCGGCGCTCCTCGGGCCCGTGCCGGGAGCCATATCGGTGACGATCTTGTCTGCCATCTTCTCAGCCATGCGGACTCCAAATTATTCGCATACGCTCCGTATGTGAATTGACATACGAAACGTATGCGGCTATTTACCTCACATACGCGGCGTATGTAAGTCCTCATTCAAAATAACCCAAGGAGCAGGTTATGCCCAATCCCTATCGCGAAATATTCGCAAGGCCGGGTACCAAAGGTTTTTCCGCCGCCGCCTTCGTGGCGCGGCTGCCGCTGCCGATGACGACGATCGGCCTTGTCGCCATGCTTTCCCAGACGCATGGCGAATATTGGCTGGCCGGCGCGGTCTCGGCCACGTTTGCGCTCGCCAACGCCTTCATTTCCCCGCAGGTGTCGCGCTGGGTGGATGCGAAAGGCCAGTCGGCGGTGCTGGTGCCGACAACGTTCGTCACCTTTTTCGCGCTGATCGGCCTTGCGGCCGCTGCCTGGATGCGCTGGCCGATCTGGACACTGTTTGCCTTCGCCCTCGTCGCGGGCCTGATGCCGAGCATGATGGCGCTGGTGCGAGCCCGCTGGTCGGAGATCTATCGCGACCGGCCGGAACTGCACACCGCCTTCGCCTTCGAATCTGTCATCGACGAGCTAGTCTATATCTGTGGCCCGGTCTTCGGCATCGGCCTCAGCGTCGCGCTCTTCCCGGAAGCCGGCGTGCTCGCTTCCGCCGCGTTCCTCGCCGTCGGCACGGCACTGTTCGTGGTCCAGAAATCGACCGAACCGAAGATCGATCCACAGCGGATGAAAGGCGGTGGTTCGGTCATGCGGCTGCCTGCCATGTGGTTCCTGGTCGTGCTCTGCGCCGGCATGGGCATCATTTTCGGCACGGCGGAAGTCTCGGTCGTCGCCTTCTCGGAAGCGATGGGCAACAAGGGCGCCGCCAGCTACATCCTGTCGGCCTATGCCGCCGGTTCCTTCGTGGTCGGCATCGTCTTCGGCGCCATCAAGTTCAAGTCGTCGCTGGCCCGCCGGCTGCTCCTCGCAAGCCTCGTTGCCGCCGTCACCACGCTGCCCATGCCCTTCGTCGGCAGCCTCTGGGGGCTGACAGCGGTGATCTTCCTTGCCGGCGCTGCGATCTCGCCGACCTTTATCAGCGCCATGACCCTGATCGAACGCATCGTTCCCTCGTCGCAGGTCACGGAGGGCATCACCTATGCCATGACCGGCATGAGCATCGGCTTTGCCGCCGGCTCGTCGCTCGCTGGCTGGACGATCGACGCCTATGGCGCCTCCAACGGCTTCTGGGTCGCGGTCGCCGGCGGCGCGCTGGCGCTCACCACGATGCTCGCCGCAT
>NZ_JALBGW010000200.1:0-7605 GCF_023006485.1 Neorhizobium sp. BETTINA12A | reverse complement strand
CCTTGCTCATCGCGGCCTCGAGGTGGACGAGCGCCTCGTTGAAGTTGTGGCGCAACGTTTCGTAGCGGGCGCCGAGATCGGCGCAGCGAACCGTGAGGTCGCCATGGGCCAGCGCTTCGAGCGCTTCGCCGATGGTGGAGACGACGCGGGTCTGCAGCGCTGCTTCCTGCTGCTGCATGTCGAGGTTCTGCTGGCGCTCGCGGTCGAGCTCGGTCTTCTGCTTTTCCTCGCGGGCGGCCATCGCATGGCGTTCGCGGATCTTTTCCTGCAGCGCCTGGGTCGCCTTCGCCATCATCCCCACTTCGTTCGACATGTCCGTATGCGGGATCGCCGCGGTGACATTTTCGTCGGCGACGGCTTCCAGCGCACCATGCACGGCGGCAAGCGGTTTGGTAATCCCGCGGATCACCACATAGGCACCGGCAAGGGCGATGATCAACGCAAGTGCGCCGATAGCGAGCGCGTCCAGCACCATTCCGCGAATCTGCGCCTGCAGGTCGTCGGTGTAAACGCCGGTCGCAAGGACCATCTGCCAGGGTTCGAATGCCTTCGCATAGGAGCTCTTCGAAAAATTGCCATCAGGCAGGCCGGGCTTGGTCGTGCTCATATAGTCGACAATTCCGCCGCCGGATTTGCCAACGGAGACCATTTCGTCGCGGAACAGTTTCCCGGCGGAATCAGGTTTGCCCTTGCCGCTCTCGCCGACCTTCTTCGGATCGGGATGCATCAGCATCTTCACGTCGTAGTCATAGGCAAAGAGATAGCCGTCGGGCTGGAAGCTCATGGCGGAGACTGCGACGAAGGCCTGTTTCTGGGCTTCTGCGCGCGTCAGCTCACCGGCCGCCTCACGCTGCTGGAACTTCTTGAGGATGCCGATACCCGACTCCACCTGGGTCCGCAGCATTCCATACCGTTCGGCATAGATAGCCCGCGTCGAGGCCTGGAGTTCGAAATAGGTCACGACAGCGAAGCCGGCGATCAGAGCCAGAACCAGCAGCACGAGCTGGTTTGAAATCCTCAGATTTTTCATGTTCGTTCCAGGGGTGAGTGAGACGCATCAAGCGACCGGGAGAAATGATTCTGAATGAAAAAGCGCGTCCTGCGCGTGGAAATGTGCGGCACTGCACACTTGCTAGAATGCGGGACAATATTTGAATAAAAATTTAATAAATGATCACGCGTATTTAAAAATTAATAACAATTGGTAGTTGCGAATACTTCATGTGGCCCGAATATTAATCTCGGCGCCGGAAAATAAAATTACGGCAATACGCCATCTACGCAATGGTCCCTGCAGTCTACCCGATCCGGAATGCAAACGGGCGATCAGCTAAGAGGAGCGCGCTCAGGGAAAAGGTGATCCAGAACGGACACTGGAAGGATTGACGGATCGCTCGCGGCGTCCTTATCGGCACGCCAATCAGCTTCCATTCCAAATCGAGAAGCTGATTGTGCGTGCCAAGCAGGAGAAGCCGAACTGGGGCGCACCGAAGATCCGAGAACGACTGGCGCGGCTTTACCCGGACGTGCAAACGCCGGCGATCTCGACGGTGCATGCGGTGCTCGACCGCAACGGGCTGGTCCAGCACCGCAAGCGACGGCGCAACAGAGCCGTCGGAACGACACTCTCCCAACCGCGCCAACCCAACGACCTGTGGTGCGCCGATTACAAGGGCGAGTTCATGCTCGCCGATAAGCGCAACTGCTATCCATTGACGATCACCGATTTCGCCAGCCGCTATCTCCTGGCTTGCGAAGCGCTGCACACGACGAAGGAAGCCTACGCCTTCACCGTGTTCGAGAGCGTCTTCAAGGAGTTCGGCCTGCCCAGGGCGATCAGAACCGACAACGGCGTACCCTTCGCTAGCCCCAAAGGATTGTTCAATCTGTCCCGATTGGCGGTTTGGTGGCTCAGGCTCGGCATCGGCATCGAGCGCATCAAGCCTGGCCATCCGCAGCAGAACGGCCGCCATGAGCGCATGCGTCTCACGCTCAAGCTGGAAACCACCAAGCCGGCCGGCGCCAATTTCCTGCAGCAGCAGGCCCGCTTTGACGACTTCGTGGAGGAATTCAACACGGAGCGGCCGCACCAAGCCCTTGACATGGCTTGCCCGGCAGAGCGCTACCACGCTTCACCACGACCCTATCGCGGCCTGCCGGAGCTCGACTATCCGTTCCACGACCAGACCGTGACCGTCACGACATGCGGCCGCATCTGCTACAAGCGAAAGAAGATCAATCTTAGCCTGGTCTTCGCCGGGCAGGCCGTCGGAATCAAACAGGTCGAAGACCATATCTGGCTTGCAAGCTTCATGGATTACGATCTGGGATACTTCGATGACGAGACATGCAGACTCGAACCACTGCCGAACCCTTTCGGCTCAAAAGTGTTACCTATGTCTCAGGAACAAACCGTAACCTATGTGTCCACAACGGACCAAAAGCCAATGGCGGAGAGGGTGGGATTCGAACCCACGATACGGTTGCCCGTATGCCGCATTTCGAGTGCGGTGCTTTCGACCACTCAGCCACCTCTCCGCTTAAGACGTGATGACGCGTTGGTCAGCGCGGGCGTTCTCATAGCGGGCAAACATGGGGCTGGCAAGGGGCGAATATCAAGTCTTTATATCCTTTCGTCTTGACAGTTTTTTGCCGCTCGCGTATGTCCGCTCGCGATCAGGCGTGGAAAAGTATCCATGCCTCTTTGTTTGTGTGGAGGTTGTTGGAACAGCCACACGAATTCCACCGGCAGCAAGTTCCAGAAGATCGTCTCTTTTGAAACCCTGCTAGAGCCCGACTGATAAAAAGACGGCCGCCTTTTATGAAGGCAGAGCCGGAACGAACATGAAAGGATAAAAAATGTTCGCAGTCATCAAGACCGGCGGTAAACAGTACCGCGTGGCAGCCAACGACGTGCTCACCATCGAAAAGCTGGAAGCCGAAGCTGGTTCTGTCGTAGAATTCAACGAAATCCTGGTTGTCGGCGTTGGCGCCGATGCCAAGTTCGGCGCTCCCTTTGTTACGGGTGCGACGGTCAAGGCCGAAGTGGTCGAGCATAATCGCGGCAAGAAGGTCCTTTCCTTCAAGAAGCGTCGCCGTCAGAATTCCAAGCGGATTCGCGGCCATCGCCAGCATCACACGGTCGTCCGCATCACGGACATCTTGGCTTAACAACGGGTTTCGAAGGGTAAAGGAGAACTCCAATGGCACATAAAAAAGCTGGCGGTTCGTCGCGCAACGGTCGCGATTCGAATTCCAAGCGCCTTGGCGTGAAGAAGTTCGGCGGCGAAGCCGTCATTCCGGGCAACATTATCGTGCGCCAGCGCGGTACGCAGTGGCATCCGGGCCAGAACGTCGGCCTCGGTAAGGACCACACCATTTTTGCGCTTACCGCCGGCAACGTGAATTACCGAACCAAGGCCAATGGTCGCGTGTTCGTGTCCGTAATGCCGAAAGCCGAAGCAGCAGAATAAAGCCGGTAAGCGTTTTAAGCAGCCGGTGTCACATCGACCCGGCTGAACGCCCAAAGGTTCAGTCAAAAAAAGGGAAGATGGGACACCACCATCTTCCCTTTTTCTTTTCCCTAACAGGAGGACTGAACATGCAAGGCGAACTACTAAGGGCGAGCCAATCCCGGCCGCCAGAGGAACGGTTAAGGCCCGACCGGCCGAGAAGCGATTGCCCCGTCTTACTGTCGCAGAGGTTAGTCCTGCGCACGCCCCACGAAGAAGACATCGACGCACTTGCCCATCTCGCCAACAATGCGAATATCGCGACCATGGTGTCGCGTATGCCGCATCCCTATACGGCTAAAGACGCAGCCGATTTCGTGCGACGCACGAAGGCCGGCGAGATTGGCAAATGCGTCTACGCCATCACGCGAGGAGACAACGGCGCCTTTCTCGGTTGCTGCGCGCTCGAACCGCAACAGGACGAAAGAACGCTCGAACTCGGCTATTGGCTGGGCGAACCCTATTGGAACAGGGGTTATGCCACGGAAGCCGCCCATGCCCTGATCGACATGGCCTTCCGCACCCGCAACAACATCGACCATATCGATGCCCGCTGCCGGGTGACCAACATCGCCTCCCGGCGGGTGATCCAGAAATGCGGTTTCCAGTTCCAGGGCACCGGCATGATCGATTGCCTGGCGCTCGGCGGCATGGTCGCCGTCGAGTGGTTCCGGCTCGACCGCAAGACCTGGATGTCCTTGAGAAGCTGGGGAGAACTGCGATGAACGCCGCCGTCCTCCAGAAGACCAGCACGACCGTCACGATGCCGGGCCCTTGCCCGGTCATCACCACCGAAAGGCTGGTGCTTCGCCCGCACAAGATCACCGATGCGACGGCGATTGCCGAATCGCTTGGCGATTTCAAGGTGGCCCGCATGCTGGCACGGGTGCCGCAGCCCTATGACCGCCAGGACGCGCTGGACTGGCTCGTCCCGCATGCATCCGGCATCCTGCCGGACTGGACGCTGGCGATCACCACCGGTGACGACGCCCATATCGGCGCCGTCTGCCTGGAATTGAGGCGGGGCCGGTGGCATCTCGGCTACTGGCTGAACCGGCTTTACTGGGACCGGGGTTATATGACGGAAGCAGCGGCCGGGACGCTGGAGCGTTTCTTTCGGCGTATGCCGGAGGCGCAGGTGTTTTCCGGCGCCTTTGCGGACAACCTTGCTTCGCTGAACGTCCAGAAGAAGCTCGGTTTCACCATCGTCGATGCGAGCCAGCTCTTCAGTCTGTCCCGCAACAGGATGGCGCCGCATATCGAGACCATGCTGCTGCCTGAGGATTTCCGGCGGCCGGCCCGACCGTGACGCTCCCATAACAAAGGCCCGGCGGAGGGAACTCCGCCGGATCATTCACTCGACCTCGACCCAGAGCGGAAAGTGGTCTGAACCAGGCGCCTCGTTATCGACCCAGGCGTTTTTCAGCCGCGGCGCCAGCCCGGCATTCACGAAACAATGATCGAGATGCATCTTCATCTGCCCGTCGCCCGGCGGCTTCGCCCAGGTATAGCTCTCCGGCGTCAACGATCCGGAGCGGTCCAGCACGTCGACGGGTTCGTTGGCGCGCAGGATGCGGCCGTAATAACGGTCCCGCTGACCGGCCATGGCGATATACTCGGTCGATTCCGGCTCCATGTTGAAATCCCCCATCAGCAGGAAATCCTCCGGCAGCGGCAGATCGGGGAAACCATCTTCGCCGCCGCCGGTGAGCGAACCGCCCTCGGAGACGAAGTTCAGCACCCGCTCCTTGAGATAACGGATCTGGCCGAGCCGTTCATCGGGAGAGACATGATCGAGGTGGACGGAATAAACCCGGAGCGGTCCGCCGGGTGCGACGATCACCGCTTCCAGCGCTCCGCGCTGCAGGTTGAGCATCTCCACGGTGCGGCTGCGGGGCAGCAGAAGATGGCGGGTGGAAAGGATCGGCCAGCGCGACAGGATCATGTTGCCGAACTGAAAACGGCGCTCGATGCGGCGGCCGTTCTCGATAGATACGTCGAGCAGCAGGTCGCAGGGTGCGCCATAGACATGGAAATGGTCCGGAAACAGATCCGAGAAACGGGCGACGAGATCGACATGGCCATTCCTGGGGAAACCGCGGGTCACTTCCTGAAGCGCGATGACATCCGCTCCCTCGATACTCGCGGCGATGCGCTCGGGATCGAACACACCATCCATGCCGATCCCGTATTGGATGTTATAGCTGACGAACTTCATGATATTCTTTGACCTCCGCCCCAACCGACGATATCGAAACCCCTATCGACATGCACTGAGCGCCCAACCTGAAGCGACAGGCATCCCGACTAACACAAGACTGACGGCGATAAGATGAAATTTCTCGACGAGGCAAAAGTCTATATCCGCTCCGGCGACGGCGGCGCGGGCGCGGTCTCGTTCCGGCGGGAAAAGTTCGTCGAGTTCGGCGGACCTGACGGTGGTGATGGCGGGCGCGGCGGCGATGTCTGGGTGGAGGCCGTCAACGGCCTCAACACCCTGATCGATTTCCGCTTCCAGCAGCATTTCAAGGGCCAGACCGGCACCCACGGCATGGGCCGCAACCGTACCGGCGCCAATGGCGGCGAAGTGACGTTGAAAGTGCCCGTCGGCACCCAGATCTTCGAGGAAGACAACGAGACGCTGATTATCGACCTGACCCGCGAAGGCCAGAGGTTCCGGCTCGCCAAAGGCGGCAATGGCGGCTTCGGCAACACCCATTTCAAGAGCGCGACTAACCAGGCGCCGAACTGGGCCAATCCCGGTCTTGAGGGTGAGGAAAAAACCATCTGGCTGCGGCTGAAGCTGATCGCCGATGCCGGCCTCGTCGGAATGCCGAATGCCGGCAAGTCGACCTTCCTTGCCAGCGTCACCCGCGCGCGTCCCAAGATCGCCAACTACCCGTTCACGACGCTGCATCCCAATCTCGGCGTCGCCACCATTGACGCCCGGGAATTCATTCTGGCCGATATCCCGGGCCTGATCGAAGGCGCCCATGAGGGTGTCGGCATCGGCGACCGGTTCCTCGGCCATGTCGAACGCACCCGCGTGCTGCTGCATCTGGTCTCCTCCGTCGAGGAAAAGGTCGGCAAGGCCTACAAGACCGTCAAACACGAACTCGAGGCCTATGGCGGTGGCCTGATCGACAAGCCGGTCATCGTGGCGCTGTCGCAGATCGACGTGCTCGACGACAAGGAACTGAAGAAGAAGGCGAAGGAACTGGAAAAGGCCTGCGGCCAGACACCGTTCCTGATCTCAGCCGTCACCGGCAAGGGGATGACCGAGGTGCTGCGAGCGCTGCGCGACGTCATCGTCGAGGCGAGCGGCGTCAACGACACCGCGTTGCCCGATCGCTCGACCCCCATCCAGGATTTCGATGAGGATGAGGATGCATGACGGCTACCCGTAAACCGCTCGCCAGCCATCGCCGCATCGTCATCAAGATCGGCTCGGCGCTGCTCGTCGACCGCAAGACGGGCCTGAAATCGCAATGGCTCGACGCCGTCTGCGCCGATATTGCCGCATTGAAAGCGAGGGGCATCGACGTTCTGGTCGTCTCTTCGGGCGCGATCGCCATGGGCCGCACCGTACTTGACCTGCCCTCGGGCGCGCTGAAGCTCGAAGAGAGCCAGGCGGCGGCAGCGGTCGGTCAGATCGCGCTTGCCCGCGCCTGGTCGGAAAGCCTGTCGCGCGATGGCATCGTGGCCGGCCAGATCCTGCTGACGCTCGGCGACACGGAAGAGCGTCGCCGCTACCTCAACGCCCGTGCCACCATCAACCAGCTTCTGAAGATCGGCGCCGTGCCGATCATCAACGAGAACGATACGGTCGCCACGACCGAAATCCGCTATGGCGACAACGATCGCCTCGCCGCCCGCGTCGCCACCATGACCAGCGCCGATCTGCTCGTGCTGCTGTCCGATATCGACGGCCTTTATACCGCCCCTCCGCATCTCGATCCCGACGCGAAATTCCTGGAAACCGTCCCGGCGATCACGCCGGAGATCGAGGCCATGGCCGGCGGCGCTGCGTCCGAATTGTCGCGCGGCGGCATGCGCACCAAGATCGATGCCGGCAAGATCGCCACCGGCGCCG